>NZ_JBFSVE010000068.1:0-25692 GCF_041467715.1 Vibrio sp. 10N.247.311.14 | reverse complement strand
GTAGAGGACTTTCACCTCCTAGATCAACGCCATGCTCGGCGCACAAACAAAAAAGCTCACGTGATCAGCGTGAGCTTTTATTTAATTACATTCTTTTCAATGGCTTGACGACACTATCAAGCCCTTCAATTTTCAGAGCAAGGCACAGTTTCAATAAATCGCCGAGTTCACCAGACGGGAATCCCTTTTTATCAAGATATAACACTAACAAAATACTTCGGGAGAGGTCGCATTTACCTTCGACTTATTATGAATTACTTCAGATGTAGTTAAGTGACTTCAGCAGCTATCTCCCTTGTTAGTACAGTTCATCACGAAGTGACTTACCTAAGTTATACCTACCAACTATCTCAGATTTCAATTGATATAAAGACTTGACTTGTCTTTTTAGGGCGTGAGTTCACGCCCATATTAAATTATTTTCAAGATTAAAAAACAAACAAATCAAACGAAAGTAAAATAAAAAACCATAAAATCAAAACCTTAAAAACACATTGACTTTAAGTGAGCTTATCGAGTAAGTGATTTTCGTACACTCAATTTTTTACTATACGTGTATATGCCTTATCCCTAGATTAAATGGAAAGCAACGAACGACGTAGGAAACACCTACGAAACTACTGAAATAGGAACTTACATGTACTTTTATAACACCGACCGAACTATTCGCACTAAATACCCCCTAGAGAGGGCTTATGCTGATGTACTTGGTAACTACCTGTCTTTCATACTCTCAGTCGAGTACCTACAGCATGACGGAAGCTGGACTGAGGCAGGGCTACGTTGGGTGATTAATTGCAACAACAAGGAGTACGTTATGGAGAGCGGCTTCAAAGACTTCCCACACCGCGTTCGTTAGTAGTTTTATATTTCATTAAAAATGGCGGGGGTTGCCTCCGCCCATACTAAATTAGAGCAATGCAAAAAATGCAAAAAAAATCAAAAACAAAATATGGTTCTTTGGAATTTTCTATCGGATCTGAAGGATTCGACAACATCCAGTCTTGGCTTGTAAAAAGCTTCTTCTCTAAGTCATCATTTGGCGTTATTTTCGGTAAATCAGGTTCGCGAAAATCTTTTATAGCAGTTGACCTAAGTTGCTCCATTGCTACAGGTATACCTTGGCAAAATAAAACTGTTGCGACGGGTGCGGTAGTGTACGTAGCAGCCGAAGGGCAAACAGGTATGGCTCAACGTATCAAAGCATGGGAAATAACAAATGGACAGAAGGTAGAACACCTTTATCTATTAGGCCAAAGCTTGCTTCTATCTGATGCATCAGTCAGAGATAGCTTAATTCAATCTATTCATGACATTGAAAATAAGAATGGAGTTAAAGTTCAGTTAGTCGTCCTTGATACACTTGCTCGCAACTTTGAAGGAGATGAGAACAGCTCGGATGCTATGGGTAAATTTATTCGTGGCTGCGATATAGTAAAAGACATTGCCGACACTACTATCTTATGTATTCACCACTGTGGTAAAGACACTTCAAAGGGTGTTCGTGGAAGCTCTGCTCTTATTGGCGCTTGTGATTTTGAGTTTAAAGTTACACACAACGCCACGACTAATCTTACAACACTCAGTAACACCAAACAGAAAGACGCCGAAGCTGCACCAGATTTTGTCTTTGATTTTCAAGCCGTATCGCTCGGCACCTTTTGTGACGAAAATAAGCCTATTACATCTTTAGCCTTAACAGCACCAGCAACAATTGAGCGCGAAAAAACTAACGAGAATAATCCTACCTTAAAAGCCCTATGCGAAGAATTTAAGGGGCGGTGTACAAGAGATGAGTTGCGAATGGCTTGCTTCCCTCCTCAAGATAATGTGAAAGCGAATACGACCAACCAACAATTCAAACGTGCTTTGACTAGTTTGCAAGATGAAGGGTTGATTGTTATTCATCAAAAAGGTGCAAAGGCACACGCGAGTGACGAGATTACAGTTGCACACCAATACAAACTTGCCGCTTAAATAGCAACAGTCCCCTTCCTCAATGACAAGTGACGCACTTATATAAGTGCGTCACTTGTCATTGAGGAGGGATCATAAATTGCTAGCTTATTCAGCTTCTATTGAAAATGTAATCGTAGGAAATCTTGATTCAATTTCATCAATAAAGCGTTGTATGTTTCCTATTCCCCAGTTCCTGACCACATAGGGGTAGCTCTGGCTCTTTGTGTACACGATACTTACGGTATTTACGTTCATTATCTTTGACCTCACTTTCCATCTTTATCAACGGAAAAGAGCATGATGTGTTTTGGCGGAGAAACTCAAAAGAGTGGCTATCTAACGCCCCTGATTCCAAAACAGCTTGAACAGTAAACAAACCAAGATCAGATTTTTTGAAGCGGGTTTTGAAGGGCTGACCGTCGATAGATAGTGATATAACTGAAGAGTCACGCTGGCCTACTCGTGCAGCCCTCTCCTCTCTTTTCTTATGACGAACTTCATCTGGTAATCGAATGCTTCAGGGAGTGGGATGATCTGCTCTACATTGAGTAATAGACGCTCATCAAGCCGTAATGGATTCAAACGAACACAGGTAATGTCTAGTCCCATATCATTAACCCAAAGCACTGACGTCGTGATCTCTTTGGAAAAGTTTCGAGCAGCAATAACAATGCGAACATCCTTGCCAAACTCATCTTCTTGAGGTGAATCCCAATCAAGAAAACCAAGCAGTGAACTTTCGGCATCCTGTGCTTGTTCTGTCTGAGCTAAGAACTCTTTATTAAGCACTCACCGCTTGTTCCCAAGTAAGGTTGGCAACCATAGCGGCATAACGAATGGCTTGAAGTTCCATATGACCGCCATCGTCATCCCTTTTTAGTTCAATGACGACAAGGTTCGCTGATTTGTCTGTCCCTAACAAATCAATACGGCGATTAGACTCTACAAAATGGCCGTACTCTTCTGCAATCACCAAAGTATCAGGGCTAATAGCCTCAATATTGGCTCTCAGTAGGCGTTGAATATCTTGCCTTTCTTTTAGCCTCTCCGCTTCAAAAGAAGTGGGTTCTACCTTAATTAAAGTATCTTTCGCTAACTCATAGATTGCCATTCATCCCCTCCTTTCCGCTGACCATATCAAACATGACATTAAGCACAGCTTGACGAGTATTAGGATCACTTAGGTACTTGACCATCATTTCCTGCTCGGCACTAGAGCTAGCCATAACTGCATCGTCACTAGCCTGAGGGAAGTCACCTAACATCGCCGCAGCTTTCGGGTTATTTTTAATTTGAGCCATCACCGTTTCATTTTCGCGGACTTTCTCACTCCACTTACGAACAGTATTTAACATGTCACCATCAGAAAGATTTTCATTGGCAAACGCTTCATTAAGCTTATCCAAGACCAAAGATAAAAACTCTTCCTGTTTATCCTTGGCCTTAGCAGTACCTATATCGGTACTTGGCTCAAGTTGGTAATCCGGAGCATCTTCTTTGAGCTGAATATCTTGCTGACGGATCTTTGATAAACGGTAGTGACTCATCACCACGTTATCTAAATCTAACTCATCTTCCTCAATCACCTTCTCTCGTAGCAACGGGCGCAAGTGGCGCGCATACAAGCTCAATTTTTCTAGCTCTTTATCATCGTAATCGACAAGCTGAGACATAAACTCATAAAAACGGGTAAAGCTGCCGAGATCCTTCTTGAATATCTCAAGACGGTCTTTCTCTTGCTTGCAGTCTTTGAAGCTGTTCTCTGCGTTAGCGATTAGTACGGCGTCGCCTGTTTTCTTTGTGCGTTCAAACATTTCTTTAGCTTTAATATAAGCCTCTACCGCTGAGGTATAGCGCTTTTGCCAGCGCTCTTTGGCTGGGTGACAGATGTTACTGATCGCGGCATTAGATTTATTTTTGGTGAAGAAGGCTTCGCAAAACTGCTCTACTTCAGACCATAAGAAAATGCCACTGGTACGTAGCTTCTCATATAGGTCAAACACCATATTAGGATCGGTGACGTCCGCCAATTCTGCGGTTTGGTAATAAGGTTGGAAGGAACCTAAAATCTCGTCTGGTTCATTGTAAAAGTCTAATACGAATGTGCCTGTTTCTGCCTTGCCCGGATAAGTACGGTTAAGGCGAGAAAGAGTTTGAACACACTCTACGCCGCCTAGCTTCTTATCAACGTACATAGCGCATAACTTCGGTTGGTCAAAGCCTGTTTGGAACTTATTCGCCACAAGCATTACCTGATAGTCATCGCTATCGAAGGCTTTACGCATATCCCGACCTTTTAAGTCTGGGTTCATGTTCTTTTCAGTGAACTTTTGATCGATGAAAGCAAAGCTATCAGGATCATTTGCGTTGAATTCGACTTCGCCCGAGAAAGCTACCATAGCGCGAATCGCATCATAGCCACTCTTGTTCTCGGCGAGCGCATCCGCCACGTACTTATCAAAAGCTAGCTTATAACGCACCGCCTCTTTGCGAGAACTTGTGACCACCATTGCTTTAGCCTGACCACCTAATAAGCCCATTACGTTATCTTTGAAATGCTCAACAATCACTTTGACCTTTTGTGAGATGTTGTGATCGTGTAGGCGTACCCACTGGTTTAACTTAACCTTGGCTTTCTTGCTGTCGACTTCTTTATCAGCAGCCTCCACCTTCTGCGCTAATTGATACATCACCTTGTAATTGGTGTAGTTCTTTAGCACATCCAGAATAAAGCCTTCTTCAATGGCTTGGCGCATTGAATACACATGATATGCTTCTTGTTTATTCTGTTTCGATGGAGGTAACTCAGGTTTAGGTAAGCGTCCAAACAGTTCTAATGTTTTTGGTTTAGGGGTTGCCGTAAACGCGTAGTAGTTTAAGTTGGCGCTGCCTTTACGTGCAGCAATGGTCGCATCCAAAATATCTTCCGAGGACAACTCGACATCATCATCGGCTTCTTCGGTCATCAATACTTCTTTTAACTGACGAGCAGTCGAACCACTTTGCGAAGAGTGCGCTTCATCAGCGATTACTGCATAGCTGCGTTCTTTCAGGCTAGTGCTGTTTTCTATCGCACGTAACACAAACGGGAAGGTTTGAATGGTTACGATGATAATAGGTTGCGAGTTCTCTAACGCTGAAGCCAGCTTCTCTGATTTAGAACCATCACCCTCTTTGTTATTGATGCGCCCAACTACACCATCAGCGTGTTCAAATTGGTAGATGGTATCTTGCAACTGATCATCAAGAACGGTTCGGTCAGTGACGACAATGACTGAATGGAATTGCTTGTTACCTTCAGCATCATAAAGGGTCGAAAGCTGATGCGCAGTCCATGCAATAGAGTTCGACTTACCCGAACCCGCACTATGCTGCACAAGATACTTGTTACCAGTCCCTTCTTCGATGGCGGCGTCAATCAGCTTAGTCACGACATCCCACTGGTGATAACGCGGGAAAATAAGCGTTTCTTTCTTGTATTTACGCCCTTCCCAATCTTCTTTCTCTTCAATTTGAAGGTGAACAAAGCGACCGATGATATTCAATAGGTTGTCAGGGACTAATACCTCATTCCACAGATAATCCGTGGCATAACGGCTCTCATCTTCAGGTACATCGTTACCCGCACCACCCTCTTTAGTCCCTTTATTGAAAGGAAGGAAAAAGGTGTCGTCCCCTGCCAGTTTAGTTGCCATGTAAACTTCATACTGGCTGACTGCGAAATGCACCAAAGCACCACGTTTAAAGGTTAATAGTGGCTCAGGCTTCTTAGTCGCAGGGTCTTTGGGTAGACGAGTACGTTTATACTGCTTAATCGCGTTCTCTACCGCTTGCTTGAACTCTGATTTCAGTTCCAGCGTTGAAACAGGTAAACCGTTGACGAAGAGAGCCAGATCAATACGCCATGCCTTGGCTTTTTTACCAGTAGCCTCCAGATGCTCTTTAGTGGCATAGGGGCTATAAACAAGCTCAGGTACGATACGACAAATGTTCTGCTGATAACGCGCCAAGGTTTCAGGGTTTAGGTTATGCTCTGGCTTAAACTGACACAGCGAGAAACGCGCATTACGGATCTTTAAACCGTGACGAAGCACACCCAAAGTACCAAAACTACGGGAGGCTTGGTCTGTGGCATTCACATCAGCTTTTTTTAATTGAGCAACCAGCGCTTCAATAAAGTGACGGTCAGATTCATTCGGATAAACCTTACAAAACTTCTCCCACTCTTTCGGTTGAGTTTCTTTTACAAAGCTCAGCACATCTTGCTCATACAGTGCCGATTCACGGTTATAACCTTCAGACTTCCCTTCTATCCAGCCGTTCGCCACCATCTGGCGAATGATGTCATCTTGGAAGATACGTTCTTGAGTTGAATCAGTGCTCATTAGCCAGCCTCCTGCTGTTGAGCGTCTTGGTTTACTGGAGCTTGCCAATTGCGCACGTCAATCTTTCCAGTGACTGCGGCAGAAATTAGCGCGGTGCGGCGCTCTTTTAGTAACGATGTTTGAATGACAGATTTTTCGATTAATAAGTCAAAGGAAGTGCTTTTTCCTAGTACATATTCACAAATTTCGTTCTGCTCTTTTTCAGGAGGCATGAGTATTGGCAGGTTCTCAAATCCTTCTTGGTTGACATATACAAGTGTTGCTGCGGTTCCTATTAATTCAAAATATTGCTTTGATAGCGCTACTATGGATTGTAAATATTCAGCCTTTATATTAATTGGCTGAAATGCCTGCAATTGCTGATTAATAATGACGTCAATTTTATTAATCGATGTGACACCAAAATTACCGACGCAACTAGCTATAACAGAACCTGCCTTAAGTTTCTTAGAACCTGCCGCCAATGCCGACTCAGATGAAACATACTTAGATGTATCAGAGATATATTGTTGCTTCATATCCTCCATCGTAGCCCATGCTATACCGTGAGTATCATTAAGCTCAGGTTTGTTGCGTTGAGGAACAAATATGTTAGATACATATTTAGCACGTGTGACAACCCAATGCTCCGGCACCTCCCCCAACCATTCCACACCGGAATCTTTCATCGGTGTGTCTGGCTTTAGCCCTTTGGTGACGGCATGGCTGATCACCGCTTGGCGCTTTTCTTTTAGCAGCTTGATAAGTTGCTGCTGTTTAGCGATCAAAGTGTCGATTTTGGCGGTTTCGTGATCGAGGAACTTAGCAATACACTTCGCTTCGAACTCACTTGGATAAGGAAAATCGAGATTATCAATTGTGCTCATACCCAAATTTTTCTGGGTATTTGAATTAGAAAAAACTTCACATTGAGCTTGTAGCATCTTTGATTGCAAACAATAGTATATGTACCTACCAAGATGGTTACTTTTTGCAGTTATAACAGCCAAAGGCGACCAAACATTAAAGCTCATATCAGTATCAACGTATGCAACCTTACCAACTGAAGCAGCTTTACCTAATAAGACATCACCTTTCTTAGGCAAACATTTCATTGAATAGCGTTTATGGTCTTCTCTTGAGATGTATCGACAACCTTCAAAGACTAACTTGTTATCTTGGATACCATCCACTGATAAAAACGGTATGCCCGAATCTAAAAACTTAGGAGTCTCATGGGGGCCATCTTTTACAAAATTAGTACAAAGATATTTTAGAGGGACAATCTGCCAAGATTCCGGCAATTCACGTATCCAATTGTTTTCCCAACTACGATATTCGAGGTAAGTATTATACTTGCGCATTATGAATGCACCTCTTGCAGTAGCTCCATAATGTCCTTGCTCACAGCATCCAAGTCTTCATCTATCACTCTCAGCTCACGTGGTGGCTGGTAGACATAGAAATGGCGATTAAACGGAATTTCGTAACCAACAACACCGATCTCACTATCTTTCTCATCTCGCTTATCTGCATTAATCCATGCATCAACAACGTGAGGCGCGACTTCTTTATTGAAGTAAGTTTCAATCAACTCTGAAGTGCTTATACTTGGGTCTAATGGTACATTCTCGTTATCACGCAGGTCACCATCTTGTTGGTACTCTACGACCTTACCCACTAAACCTTTAACATCACCGACATACTCAAAAGCGCCATACAATGGTTGTGATTGTTCTTTTATTATCTTCTTAACTACTCGTTCAGCATCTTGGTTTTTCCACGTTACCGCATCAATAAACTGCTTTTTCTCTTTGGCATCGAGCTTAATTTCAGTGGCTTTAAGTGCACCTTTCAGAGTGAGTTCAAACTGGTTAAAGTCATCAGACTGTTGCACTTTGCCACCAAGAGATTGACCTATTTCAGCTTGTAGCTGCTGAGCTTTTTCCATCAGAGATTTTTGGAATAGCCATACTTTGCTATCCAAGACATCTTTGATTTGCTTCTCTTTAAGCTCCGGGAAATCCGCTTTGATTAATGTACGAACCTCAGTTTCAACTTCACCCAACATGCCATAGGTGTCATTCGTCCATTTTGAGCTACACTGCTCATAAATAGCTGGCATAACTAAGTTAAATGGCTTTGGCGCAAAGCGTAGTGACGCCACTGCATCATCAGTAATTTGTGCGGATAGACGCAATGGGCGTTCAATCGTTAGGCGGCGGTATCCAAACTCGTAAGTATGAAAGATCTTACTTGAGAAAGTTTTCGGTACTTCCGTTCTTGGTACGGCAGACTGGCGACCACGATTAGACTTTTGCTCTGCTGGCTTATCAAGCTCACGAGCATCAACTACTTCAAAATCACCAAAGCTACGCGTAATAGTTTTAATATCATCTTCACTCATTACGTTACGCTTAGAGCCTAGCGATTTACGCATCTTGCCACACAGGTTAGAGCCATCAATTAATTGAACTTTGCCTTTGCGTTCTGAGGCTTTCTTATTGCTTAGCACCCATACGTAAGTTGAAATGCCTGTGTTATAGAACATGTCAGTAGGCAGCGCGACGATGGCTTCAAGTAAGTCAGCTTCAAGGATGTAGCGACGAATTTCACTTTCACCACTACCAGCACCACCAGTAAATAGTGGTGAGCCATTAAGAATAATGCCGATACGCCCACCATCCGTAACACTGCCGTCAACAGCATGAGTGTCACGCATTTTGCTGATCAAGTGCATCAAGAACAGTAAGGAACCATCAGACACACGAGGTAAGCCCGCGCCAAAACGCCCATCGAAACCTTTTAGGATATGTTCGTCTTTGATCTCACCTTCAATCTTCTTCCAATCAACACCAAACGGAGGGTTAGATAGCATGTAGTCAAATTGGTCGGCTGGCAGTTGGTCATTGGAGAGAGTGTTACCTAATTTGATACGGCTAACATCTTGCCCCTTAATCAACATATCCGCTTTACAGATCGCGTATGACTCTGGGTTTAACTCCTGACCAAAGGCACGCATTACGGCTTTAGGGTTCAGCTCATGGACATATTCCATACCTGAAGATAAGAAACCGCCCGTACCCGCTGTAGGGTCATAAATGGTGCGAATGATACCTTCTTTGGTCAGTGCATCATCATCTTCCATGAACACGAGCGATGTGGTTAAGCGAACGATATCACGAGGGGTAAAGTGCTCACCTGCCGTTTCATTTGAGCTTTCAGCAAAGCGGCGAATCAACTCTTCAAACACCAAACCCATATCATGGTTAGAAATCGCTGTAGGGCTTAGGTCAGTAGTGGCAAATTTCTTTACTACTTTGAATAGCAAGTTGGCGTCATCTAACAGACCAACAAACTCGTCAAACTTGAAATGCTCGAAAATCTCTCGAGCATCCGCAGAGAAGCATTGAATGTAGTTCTCTAGGTTATCTTTGATATCCTTCTGTCCCATCTTCCCAAGGTTCATTGGTGATGTATTGAAGAACGACAAACCGTTAGTAGCACGAAGCAGCATCTTTTCTTGTGCTTCTTCAGGCAGGTTCATAGCTTTCACTTTCTCAGCCTGAATAACGACAGCATCTTTACTTTCTTCCAGTACACACTCAAGGCGACGAAGAAGAGTAAAAGGCAAGATCACACGCCCGTATTGAGATTGTTTTAAGTCACCGCGAAGCAGGTCGGCAACCGACCAAATGAATGCAGCGGTTTGAGAAAAGTTTGTGTTAGTCATATTAGGTTCTTAGTAAGCCTGACGAAATTATTTCGATTATACCCCAACAACATTGAAGAGACAGCGAACTAAAACAAAAAAGCACCTACATCAGGTGCTTAAACAAGTTATCTAGCGGATAAAACATCAAGCCTTATAGCTTGGGGCAGCGTCAATGATGTGCTTAGCAAGTAGCTCTATAATCTCCTTTACTTGCTTGTCACGACGATCCAAAAGCTGCTTGAGATTAGCGATTGTCACCTCAAGATCTTCGCCATCAGCGATATCTTCTAAGTTGTAAGCATCCTCAGCGTAACGAGTGACCTTTTCTATCCATGCCAACTTTGATCGATTATCGCGTGTATCACTTAAGGTAAGAAAGCCAGCTTCAATTGCTTTTTCTATTACTTTTTCAGCAAGGCTGGTTGCTTCAAATTCTTCCAAATCATATGCAAATTTGAATAATATTTCAGGGGGAACAAGTTTGCTCATAGTGTTTATTTAAAGGATACATTTTCTTTTTCCAACAGCAAAATTTGGTAAAAATGCGAGCGCTCTTTTTAGGGGCAGTTAAGAAGGGTCTCCCTTCTTGCCAGTGACAACATAAGAACGCAGTGGGTTGTCCTATCTGGAACCACCTACTGATAAGAGGAGTTAGCGTTAACTTATTTGTAATAAAAGAAGAATGTTTTTAATATTTAATCAAACAAACATTTATGCTTAAAAACTGGACTGTAATAACCCAACCCGTTCGCCTTGCAAGCGATGGCATTATGATGCGCGAACGCTACCTGCAAAGCCTGAAGCACGCCAACCACAAACATACCGAACATATCGTATCCATATTTGGTTGCGCGGAAACATCTAATCGCATAGCGCTAGCTGGCGAAGAATTTCGACTTAATCAACAGATCTATAACCGTCGTGGCGGTCGCCCACTTTCGAGCTACGCGGTCGAGTATTGCCTAACTCTTCCGAAAGGCTACCGCCCAACTAAGCAACAATGGCAATCTGTAGTTAAGGATTGCAGCTTAGCCCTTGCAAAATTATGCAAACTGAATAAATCTGAGTTCGCTCAATACAGACAACAAATCCGAGCAGTATTACACCAACAAGAGCAAGGCGGAAAACGTGGCAGCGGTGATCATGTCCATTTAATCATTGGAAAAGTTGTAGCAAATCGAGTTCTCAAAGAGCTGCAACAAAAAAAGGCGACCAACCTTATTAAAAAAGCTTTCAACCACTCAGTTTTAAAACACGTTGGAATCGATCATCGAAACTATCAACCAATAGAGACAGAGAAAGGAAGAAGGCTATCGACTTGGCAATATCAACACCAGAAGTCCACTGAAGCGCTTGAAATTCAAAAGCTCATCGAGAAAATGCAAACACAGTTTGATAAATGGCTTAAAGCAAAGGAAGAACATAATGATAGGCAACAACGCCGACAAGAAAACCGACTTATGAAAACCTATGATTCCCTCGCTTCTTACTCATTAACAAAGCAGCAACAAGAGCAAGCTGAGATTATTAAAGGCAAGATACACTAAATTTAAAGAAGCCTGTTTCATCAACAGGCTTCACATTTACCTAAAACTCAATACGAAGCCATTCACATGGCTATAGTAGTAAAAAATGATTTAGTGACACTACGAGGCAAGAAAATCAAGTGATGCATAAAGTTCTTGATTGAAATCATTATCTTGTAAAAACAATGAGAATTTGCGCTCTTCAACAAAACCGAACTTATGAGCTAACTCAATTAGTGTTGAATCAGGGTAATCATAAGCGGTTTCAACAAACGACTGGGAGTTAAACATAACTGATATGTAGTCTGTAATTTGCGCATGCTCCTTAATGAATTCGTCCTTAGTGCTAAGGCTATATTCATTAGTCGCAGTGCCTTGTATGACAAACTCTGCTCTATCAAGAGGTGCCCAGTAAGTTTTACAGCTCACTAAGCTTAACTTACTCCACTGATAACGCCCTCTACTCGGATACAAAAACCTTGTTAAATCCAACGAATGAAGTTTATTGAAAATATGCGATAAAAACTGGTCACCATCTTTGACCTTGATGTTACTTCTACTGCCATACATATAAGCATATGGCAGATAGAGGGCTTTCCCCCCCTCCTCAGTTTTTGAGAACTGATATGGCAACATAGCAAGTCTTCGTTTTTGACCATTTTTAAAGTGCCACGTAATATCGATACAATTAGCAACCTTGGTTTTAGCGTCAGGACAAGGCTCTTCTGAACGATTCAGTGTAATTGAAGAGATAAAGCGACGTAAATTATTCCGTATTTCTTGTCTCGTTGGGTTTAGGTAATCGGTTCGAATACTATCAGTATATATCTCGGGTAAATTGGACAGTTCGTCCGCATTAAACTCAATAGTATCGGTGTTTATGGTGTCTAACTTTGCTTCAAGCTCTATGATTTTGCTATCACTGTCTACAATGAGATCCAGAAGTGTTTTACTCGGCGTAGATTTGTAGTAATCACGTAGATTGTCTCGGCTTTCTTGTTGTTCGAATAACTCAGCTTCAAGCTTTAATTTCTGCTGTTCTGCAAGGGTATTATGGCTTTTACTAGACTCTGAAAGATAAGCGTCCTTACAAATTTCAAGAGTCAGTAGATCGAGCATGTTAACATTATAAACTTCTCTTGCATGCTCCCCCTTCATTGCTAAGTTACACACGTAGTTGGCCCTGTCTCCCCCTTTATCGACAAAAACCATTGCACCACCGCAAGTGCCACAACGAGCAATACTTTTTAATAAGGGAATCTTACCGCTTGCCGTATCTCTACCTTGCTTTTTTGTTTTTTGAATCTGGAGTTTACGAAATGTATCATCATCGATTAACGATGGATAATAGCTTTTCAGGACATGCTCAATGCCTTCAATCGTATATTTTTTCTCACCTATCAAAGAACGTTTGCCCCACAATTGACTGATAGCAATGTAATCCCACGTCTTTGCCTGTTTTACCCCACCTTTCCGTCTTGTTGGTTTGTACTCAAAATTGGCATCTAGATACTGCTTTATTTTTAAATCCCCGAAGCCAGCAATACGCATCTCAACAGCCTTTTTTACGCCTTCAGCGTTGATGTTGAACGAGTGGGTGCTCTGGTCTATCCAAAACGGTGCACGCCCTAAAGCACCTTGCGGCTTTCCTGTCTCGTGCCAGCGACTTAAAGCAAGTTTTGAAGCAGCGACAATACGCTTCGATTTAGTTTCAGACTCTTCATTCGCTCGCTGCATTGTAATCAACGAAACGATAAGATCTGCCGTCAAGTTTTGGCTCTTAGCATCAAACATCTTGTCATCAATATGGGTATACACACGTACACCACGATTGATAATGCTAAGTAACTGCTCCATTGCAACATTTACAGTTTCTCTGGAAAGGCGGTCAAGTGAGAAAACGACCAAAATACTGCCCGGAGGAATTTCCCCGCTTTCTATCCTAGATAAAACAAGCCCAAGAGCGCCTTCTTTATGTTTGCCATGGTATGCGCTCAATCCGTGATCTACGAAATTCTCATCATCGATAGGAAGGTTGTGCTTCTCGGATAATTCTTCAAGGACACTTCTCTGCTGTTGTGTTTCTAAGCCAACACCTTGTAACTGTTTAGTGGTACTAATACGAGCGTAATTATAAATTTTTGGGATAGTTTTCATACTTAAGGGGCTTCACTACAGAATCTAAGCCCTCAACCTTGAGAGCTAAACAGAGCTGCATTAAATCACCTAACTCACCCGAAGGAAACTGTTTTTTATTAGCAAACCACAGCAAATATTCTTCAGGTAAGTCAATCAGTGTACGACCCGCGTACTTTCCAAATGGCATCTGCATTCGAGCCAACTTAATCAGGTTCTCTTTCTCTAGCATTATTCGGTCTTTACTATGCGTCATCTATGTTGTGTAGAGTATCACCTAAACGTTCAACCCAATAGTTGATCGCGTCTTTGGCATCATCCAGCGAATCAATCATGGTTGAAAAATCTTTGTTACCCGCTTCACGGTCGATGGCTGCAAACAGTGGTGTGCCCTCTTGAGCATCACTGACCAATAACTCTACACTCGCACTCCCAACATTGGTGTGCTCACCAGTCGTGACCTTAGATATGGTTGACATCGCAAGACCAAACGGCAGAACACTGCTCGTCACAGCTAAGATCGGATTGGGCGTTTCAACGTTACTCAGAGCGATACTCAAGCGCAGCGTTTTTCCTGTAGGTTCATCGACAATCGTTTTATGAGGCGATATTTTTTCTTCCAAGCGTTCAACCATATGCTCAGTGAGTTCCTGAATCTCTTCCTGATCCAACGAACCTTCTTCTGCTAAAACAAAAATTTGGTCGATCACTACAGAGTCGTAATCATCTAACTTGGACTTCAAACGCTGTGTGTCACGCAGCCCAACCCTTGCCCAAACCAAGTCGACGCCTCCGACAGGCCCAGCCTGAAAATCTTCGTAGCTGGTAAATTTAGTAGCTGTTCTAATTGGGCCGCCTGCACAACCAAACAAGAAAATGCTGGTTGCAACAAGCAAAAGGACTTTTAAAGAGTTCATAACGCACTTAGCTAAAATTAAGGAATCTAACTAAGTATGCCATACCCTATGTGAAAAGGTTGTAGAAAAAGGGGGTTAAAAATCAGAGCTAACTCTAAAATTAATCATGTTGAACAGTGTGTGCGTACTCTACAATTACCTGATTTCCTTCAATATAAGCATTTTGGATCTCACCATCAACACTCATTCTACTTTTCAGGTAAACCACTTTAGGCCCAGACTCATTGCCCTCTTTTAGCGAAGGGAATACATTCCTTGGTTCCAAATGAAGTAAACGACAAAAGTGACTAATGAAAGACATGGTTAATGGCGTCTCCCCTCTTAGCACTCTTGAGAAATCAAGCTGGTTCATGCCTAGCTTTTTTGAAAACTCCATCTGCGTAATTCGCATTCTCGATTTTTGTGACATCCACGTTTGATACAACGCGTCTCTGTCTAGTTCTGTGAATTCCATACCGACTCCTTTATATAATTCATACCAATCAATTGTCCGGTTTTTCATACATGGCGTGTCAGGGTTCGGTTAGTGGAAACCAAAGGTTTGGTTTTGATATGGGGATAACCTTGTTTAATCTGTACAGAGCTATCAGAGCAAATAATGATCCGCCAACAAAGCAACAAACAAGATCATAAGATGATAGATGGAGAACTTAAAGGTCTTCATGGCCATATTGGGTTCATCACGATATTTCAGTACCCAAGCGTGATAAACAAACCCGCCGTTGAGCACCAATGAAGCGCTCAGATATATCCAGCTGCTCATGCCAACCAATACAGGCAATATACACACGATGCTAAGCAAAAAGGTATACAGAAGAATAGACGTCTTGGTGTATTCGATTCCGTGAGTCACAGGCAACATGGGGATGTTCACTTTGGCATACTCATCACGACGATGAATTGCCAACGCCCAGAAATGAGGAGGCGTCCAAATAAAGATGATCATCACCAACAACCAAGCATTTGAATGCAGCTCGTTGGTGACTGCCGTCCAGCCCAATAACGGTGGCATTGCGCCAGCTATCCCTGCAATTACGATGTTCTGTGGCGTCGCTCGCTTCAAGTACATGGTATAGATGACCGCATAGCCCAATAAACTTGCAAAGGTTAGCCAAGCCGTGAGTTGATTGACCCACACCACTAACGTAGCGAACCCAAATAAGCCGATACCTGCTGCAAAGCTAAACACACGCACACTACTCAGCTCACCGGATGGTAAAGGGCGTCGATTTGTTCGAGTCATCTGGCCGTCGATCTTTTTATCGATCAAATGGTTAAACGCAGCCGCTGAACCTGCCATTAACCCTATCCCAATCATTCCGAACAAAGTTTGTTGCAAAGGCAATCCATTCGGCACGGCCAAACACATCCCAACCAATGCTGTCAGCAACATCAAAGCCACCACTTTAGGCTTAGTCAGCGTTAAATAAACTTTCCAAGTGGCTTTGTTTTTTTCAGCCTTTTCGTTACTTAAAGTTATGTCATTATTGGCTGTTATCTTATGAGTTAAGGCTGCGTCTTGAGCCACCACTTCATACTGTGTTGACGTTCTACTGACCATGATTACCTCCTTGCAATACACTGTTCTTCACCACGCTCTCACTCGGTTTGCGTTGCCACACCACAAAATTGGTTACAACCATGCTGATGAGCAACATTGCTGCGACTAGGTTATGCAAAACCGCAACTGAGATTGGCAGGTGAAACCATACATTACTGATCCCAAGGCTGATTTGAGTAAACAACACTATTGCGACAATCATGCTCAGCTTTTGGTGAGGCACTTGGCCAAACTTCCATAACTGGTACACGACCATCAGCACCGTTAATGTCGCCACAATAGCCCCGAACCTGTGCATGACATGTATGGTAAGCCTCGCGGGATACTCCAACACACCAAACTCATAGTTATCGTGTCCGTGTTGAGCAAAATCGAACGCATTTTTGAAATCGAGGTAGCTCATCCAGTTACCTTCACAAATAGGCAATTGGGTACACACCAAAGCGGCATAGTTTGACGATGTCCAACCACCAAGCAGTATCTGCCCAACCACAATGAGTAACCCAAACAACGCCCAAAATTTAAGTGTTGGAGAATAAGAAGCCTCGCCAAAACGGCTTTGGAATTGAGACAAACGGCAGTAGAGCAAACACAACAGTGACAGCAACGTGAAGCCCCCCATCAAATGCGCCATAACCACAACGGGCATCAACTTAAGAGTCACCGTCCACATTCCAAGCAAAGCCTGAAAAATCACAGTGGCAGAGATAAGTAATGGAAGACCAACTGGTGTGATGTTCTTTTTAATACACCAAGCTACAACGACAAAGATAAGCAACCCTAATGTTCCTGCAAAGTAGCGATGGATCATCTCTATCCACGCTTTGTCTGCTTCAAGAGCTCGCTCTGGAAATTGCAGATTGGCTTGACTCACCGCTTGGGCATCAGACGGAACGGTGATCTTACCGTAACAACCCGGCCAGTCAGGACAGCCAAGGCCAGCATCAGACAGGCGTGTATAAGCTCCGAGAACAATCACGGTAAGGGTTAACAAGATAGTTAATCTCATCACAAGCATCAGTAAATCAGGGGCTTTATTCTGCATCACTTATCTCCCTATACTTATTCCCTTTCGCTGCTTAAGCTCAAGCATTTTCGCCATCAACTACCCAACTCGTGACAGCTTAAGTAGCTTTCTTAAATCATGAATCATACCTTTGGATTGCCCGACTAACTGCGACGGTTCCGACACGCTTTTGTACTCCATAACCAACTGTCCTAGCGGGTCAATAATGACAATGGAAGCCGGCGAAAACTCGGTGCTTAACTGATCACCACCAGCTAACAAAGACAAATCCGGCTTATCAAGCGAACCCGTTAACGAGTTACCTTCCGATACAAAAACAACGGCGGTCACTCGCTCTTTGTTTTTCCCTAACGCTAAGTAACTTTGATTCAAATAATGAAGCTGTTGTTCACACAAGCTTTCGCACTCCATCGGTGCGATATAACCCACTAACCACCCCTCTCCAGCCATGGGCACCGTTACGCCGAAATCTGCTAGTATGGTTCTTGGTTCAATCAATTCGCCCGAGTTAGTGACACCTGACGTGTACCAATTCTGGTCCAACACGGTTTTGGCAATAATCGCAGGCAAAGCGAAAATCAAAACTAATCCGATTAATACCAGACGCCCCTTAGTTCGGCGGCTTTTAAGCTCGGCCATGTTTGCATCGGTACTTTCCCTGTTCATTTGTGCTCGAGATTTATCCATCTTTCTTCCTTGTTGTAGGCGCTGCCTTTAAGTCGCGATTTAAACTTCAAGTGCCTACTTCTTATTCATGTGGCTATTTTTCTTAAAATATCGGAACCCAATCAACAACATCAAAAACATAAGTACAGCAGCCATTACAAACCATTGAAACGAGTAACCAAAGTGCTTCTCAGACTTCATCGCCGTCGGTCGCCATAACAACTCATAAGGCCAAGAATCTAAGCTCTGAGGTTGGAAGACAAAGGGCAACACTTCTTGCCCTGTATACTGTGATAACGATGCTATGTTTAGGTTTTGGATTCTATTCGGTGTTGTATTTTCTAAACCCAACTCATGACTTAAAGGGTTAACTGAGCGTGTATACAAGCGCCCTGACAATTTGGATCGTACCGTGATAGTTCCTAGTTGCGGGAGTTCTCTTCTGTCATTACTTGCCGCAACAAACCCAAGATCGATCAACAACTGTTTTTCAGCTACTAAGGACTGGTTTCCATCTTCAAAGCGAACCTTACCCAACATGTAAATCACATACCCTACCGTTCCTTGGTTTATCTGGTTGTCTAACAAGAGCATCAAGCCACTCGTATTGACTAATTCAACATCCGCCTTTAACCCGTTTAGAGTTTGAGGATTTAATGACTCTCGGCCAGATAAACCCAGCTCTCGCATCTCAGAAATAATGACACCTAAAGGTTGTGACGATAGCTGTGCTCTCTCTGTCAATTGCTGTTCATAACGTAATTTCTCGTTACCACGATCGAGTTGCCATAAACCTAACTTGATTAAAGCGCCGACTGAAACCACAGTTAAAACAACCGCTATCCAAAAACCTTTACTGCGGAACTTGTGTTCATCATCAATCAATCGGTTTGGAGTTATCACTATGGCGTCATCTACCTTTGTTCTGTTATTTAAAGTCGTATTGGTCGCTTTGCTGTTTTTTATCGCTTTCAATTTGATGAAAGGTCTAATCCAAATCGCCTCGGGCAAACACAATGGAAAAAGGCTCAGTCGCTTCTTGGGGCGTCGTGTCATATGGTCAGCCGTTGTCGTGCTACTTTTATTACTTGCTTTGGGATCAGGAGTGATAACGCCCAACCCTCGCCCCTATTAATCCCCTATAGGCTCCACCGTTAAAGCACATAGACAAATACAAACAGGCCTAACCAAACCACATCAACAAAGTGCCAATACCAACTGCCCGCTTGGAACGCAAAGTGGTCTTTCGGAGTGAAGTGGTCTTTCGCAACCCTTGCCAGCAACACAATCAAAAAGATCGTCCCTAAACAGACATGCAAGCCATGGAATCCGGTCAACAAGAAGAAGGTATTGCCATAGATACCAGACTGAAGCGTCAGCCCCATTTCTTGATAAGCGTGAAGATACTCTTCAACTTGGAAGAACAAGAAGAAGCCAGCCAGAACAATGGTTATCTCCAACCAAACGATCAAAGCCATACGCTTATTTTGTTCAAGACTGATATGTGCCATGTGCAGCGTCACAGAGGAAAGCAGCAGAATAATGGTGTTCTTAAGCGGGATACCTTGCCAAGGCATAGCTTGTGTCGTTACGCCATCAGGGGTAGTCGTTAGTGGCCATATTGATTGGAACATCGGCCACAATACTTCATGGGTCATTTCATTATTGCCCGCGCCACCAATCCAAGGCACAGAAATCATGCGAGCATAGAAAAGCGCGCCAAAGAAAGCGCCGAAGAACATGATTTCGGAGAAAATAAACCAACTCATTCCTTGTCTAAAAGAACGAGAAATCTGCTCAGAATAGAGACCACTCAATGATTCTGTGATCACATTGCTAAACCAACCTGCGAGCATGTAAAGCAGCACAGCAAACCCGACTAACAACACCGCTTTGCCAAACACGCCGCCAGCAGCGTCGGTGCCCATATTTTGCACCGTCAAGCCAGCGCCAACCGCGACCAAAAACAGCGCTACAGCACCCACTAATGGCCAGTGACTTTGATGTGGAACAAAATAAACTTCCTTTTTAGAACTCATCGCTCAACTCCTTATGTTGATACTGGTTCTGTAAATCCCTAGTTACTTGCGAGTACGTTAGGCTCAGATTTATTGGCCGCTGCACCCACCTCATTCGTGATATTGAATAACGTGTAAGAGAGCGTAAGCGTATGTAACGATTCTGGAATATCTGGCTCAATGTAAAATATCAAACCCATTTCGGCACTCTTGTGCCCGTCCAATGGCTGTTGATTAAAGCAAAAGCATTCCATCTTATTGAAATAAGTTGCCCCCATACCTGGAGAAACCGATGGTACGGCTTGGCCAACCAATGAGGCTCCAGAAAGGTTTTTGGCAATGTAGTTAGTTTGAACCACCTCACCAGGATGAACCTCTAACACTCGAACTTCAGGCGAAAACTGCCATGGCATATCTGGCTTGATGTGGGACATGAATTCGACTCGAACCGTACGAGAGTAGTCTGGCTGCATTCCCTGAGGTTGCACCGCTGAAACAGTATTAGTTTTGCCATTGATGCCTAAGGCCTCACACATGACATCGTAGAGCGGCACCAAAGCGAAACCGAAGCAAAACATCGCAACCACGCTCAACACCAAGTAGCCCGTCAGCTTTTTGGTCGATCGCTTATTAGACAGGCGCTTAGGTTGTTTTTTATCTTGATTGGGATCGCTTTGCTTATCACTCATGGTTCTGCCCTCTAATCCACTTTCGGCGGATGGGTAAAGGTGTGGTGAGGCGCAGGGCTTGGTACTGTCCATTCAAGACCTTCAGCTCTATCCCAAGGCTTACTTGGCGCAGGCTCTCCCCCTCTTACGCACTTAATCGCTAGCCATAAGAAAATTAGCTGAGACAACCCAAACGCAAAACCACCAATCGACACGACTTGGTTAACGTCAGCAAACTGAATCGCATAATCAGGAATACGACGCGGCATACCCGCTAACCCTAAAAAGTGCATCGGGAAAAACAGTACATTAACTGAAATCACCGACGTCCAGAAATGCCACAGGCTGAGCTTGTGGTCGTACATATGTCCGGTCCACTTAGGCAGCCAATAATAGGCAGCAGCCATAATCGAGAACACGGCACCGGTTACCAGAACATAATGGAAGTGAGCCACAACAAAATAAGTATCGTGGTATTGGAAATCAGCTGGCACGATAGCGAGCATCAATCCAGATAACCCGCCAATCGTAAACAAAACAATGAAGGCAATCGCAAACAGCATTGGTGTTTCAAAGGTCAAAGCACCCCGCCACATGGTCGCTACCCAGTTGAAGACTTTCACACCGGTCGGCACCGCTATCAACATGGTGCAATACATGAAGAACAGTTCGGCAAATACTGGCATACCCGTGGTGAACATGTGGTGTGCCCAAACCAAGAATGACAACAGTGCGATACTACAGGTCGCATAAACCATCGAGTGATAACCAAACAGGCGCTTACCACTGAATGCAGGGATGATGGCTGAGACAATACCAAAAGATGGCAAGATCATGATGTACACTTCGGGGTGCCCAAAGAACCAGAATATGTGCTGGAACATCACCGGGTCCCCACCACCAGCGGCATCAAAGAAGCTAGTCCCAAAATACTTGTCAGTCAGTACCATAGTCACAGCCCCCGCGAGAACGGGCATCACGGCTATCAGCAAGAAAGCGGTAATTAACCATGTCCATACGAACATCGGTAGCTTGAACCAAGTCATACCCGGAGCGCGCATGTTCACTATGGTTACGATGACGTTAATCGCCCCCATGATCGAACTGATCCCCATAATATGAACTGAGAATACGAATAGCGCGGTACTGTCTGGGCCATAAGTTGTCGAGAGTGGCGCGTAGAAGGTCCAACCAAAGCTCGGGCCGCCACCCTCTGTAAACAAAGATCCGATTAAGATTAGAAACGCAAAAGGCAAGATCCAGAAACTGAGGTTGTTCATTCTCGGCAGCGCCATATCTGGTGCACCGATCATCATCGGAATCATCCAGTTAGCCAAACCCGTAAATGCAGGCATTACGGCACCGAATACCATGATTAAACCATGGACTGTAGTCATCTGATTGAAGAAATCTGGCTCAACGAGTTGCAAACCCGGTTGGAACAGCTCCGCACGGATCACCATCGCCATTGCGCCGCCCGTTAAGAACATTGCAAAGCTGAACCACAAATAAAGTGTACCAATGTCTTTATGATTGGTTGAATAAAGCCAACGAGCCCAGCCTTTAGGTGCCGCATGTGAATCGTGATCATCAACAGGCAAATCATTATTGCCCAAGGTGCCTTCCGCAGAATGGCTCAGTACTTGATCTTCTGCTGGAGCCGATTTCACCGGCTTATTGATTGGTGAACTCATAACTGATCCTTAGCATCATTTTGTGCATCATCCGTTGAGCTTTCAGAACTGCCTTCTTGCTTCGCCTTATAAGCGTTGATATCTGAGGCCTGAACAATATCGCCGGTATCATTACCCCAAGCGTTTCGTTGATAAGTTACTACCGCTGCGATCTCTTTCTCGGTTAACTGATTATCGAATGCTTGCATCGCCGTACCGCCACGACCATAAACAATTGTGTCGATATGAACATCCACATCACCAAGGGCAATAGGACTTCCTTTGATGGCAGGGAATGCTCCAGGAATGCCCTCACCGTTTGCTTGGTGACAAACCGCACATCGAGTTTTGTAAACCTCTTCACCGATGGTATTCAACTCCGCCAAGGAAAGTGACGCATCTAATGCATCTTTTGCGGCTTGTTGTTCGGCTATCGCTAACTCTTTCTGCTCCGCTAACCATGCGTCAAACTCATCTTCTTCCATGGCATGCACCACGATCGGCATGAAACCATGGGCACGACCACACAACTCTGCACACTGCCCTCGGTAAACACCAGGCTCATCTATCTTAGTCCAAGCCTCATTAATAAAGCCCGGAATGGTATCTTTCTTAACGGCGAATGCTGGCACCCACCATGAGTGAATCACATCATCGGAAGTCATCAAGAAACGGACTTTACGGTCAACAGGCAGTACCAGCGGCTTATCAACTTCTAGCAGGTAATGCGCGCCTTTCACTTCGAGGCCTTCAATCTCTTTGTCACTGGTCGCTAGAAGGCTGAAAAATTCGACGTCTTCACCAAAATAGCTGTAATGCCATTTCCATTGTGACCCGGTGATTTTAACGGTCAGATCTGATTGGGAGGTATCTTCCATCGCTATTAAGGTTTTGGTGGCGGGTATCGCCATAGCGATGAGAATGATGATAGGGATGATGGTCCAAAGAATTTCGACTTTCGTGCTTTCGTGAAAATGGGCAGCAACTGCGCCCTTCGATTTCCTGTGCCTCAAAATCGAATAAAACATCACACCAAAAACAACAAAGGCAATCGCACAACAGATGTAGAAGATCAGCATATGAAGTTCATACACCTTACCACTGATCTCAGTGACGCCTTGAGTCATGTTGTAATCACTGCTAGCGTGCACTAAAGGCGATACTAAAAGCACAACAAAACTCTTCAAAAGCCACGCTAGCCTAACCAGTAATCTTTTCAAAAGATCTCTCCTTGTCCTTCCTAATTGGATACTTGCGACCTAAATGTCGTTGCGAACTGGACAACATTCATTGTTATTCCGGCTACACATGAAAAGGCTGAATCTCAATCTACAACTCACATGGAACTAGCCTGTGAGCAGGCTACTGACCTCATATAAACCCAAGAACTAATACGGTTCAAAAGCGTTGGAGGTTTCCATGAAAGATTCAAAAACGGCGAATTTGTTAAATTTTGTTATATTTATGTAAAAGGCTAGTTAGTGATATCCAATTATTCAAGGTAAGTTTACTTACTAAACAGTCAATTATTTGAAGTGGCTTAATCTACGTGCCCTCTTGCCGTTGGAATTTATTTTATATCGAGTTTTACGATTGCTTTCATGGAAATGAGAATTAATATCACTTAAATTAAATCAACGGTAAGTCATACAGACATTAATAGGTTTAGTGATTATGCAAGATGCAATGAATTGGTTAGCGAGAGACCCAGATCCAAGAACTCGTGAAGAACTTCAACACCTCATCGATGAGGGAATGCACGACGAACTTGAAGACCGCTTTACTCAACGATTAGAGTTCGGAACGGCAGGACTTAGAGGCAAAGTTGGATGCGGCCCAAATCGAATGAACCGTTTAGTCATACAGGAAACAGCAACCGGGCTCGGCCACTACTTAATCGAACATGTCGCTAATGCGACCATTCGCGGTGTGGTCGTCGGTTATGACGGCCGTTTAGATTCAAAGCAGTTCGCGATTGATACCGCTTCCGTACTCACGGCTTTAGGCATTAAGGTTTATCTAACCTCGAACGTCGCGGCGACCCCTATCGTTGCCTTTGGTATTGAGCACTTCAACGCCGCAGCTGCCGTTGTGGTGACGGCCAGCCACAACCCACCGGAATACAATGGTTTCAAAGTGTACTGGGAGAATGGCGCTCAAATCATTCCTCCTCACGATGCGGGTATTGCCGCTGAAATCGATATCGCATCGACCAAGCCGCTCCCTTTAATGAGCCTAAGTGACGCTGAGACGCAAGGTAAGTTGGTGTGGTTAACTGAAGGCTATTATCAAACGTACCGCGCTGCGATCAATCAGAGCCCATACGTGAGTGACGAGATCGAATCGGCGAACACCACCATCACCTATACCGCAATGCATGGTGTCGGCGCACAAATGGCCGAGGATCTACTTCACGATTCTGGTTTCCATAAGGTGTTCAGCGTCGCCGAGCAAAGAGAGCCCGATGGTAACTTCCCGACCGTCAACTTCCCGAATCCGGAAGAAAAAGGCGCGATGGATCTGGTGGTTAACTTAGCAAAAAGTGTCGATGCCGACATTGCTTGTGCCAACGATCCAGATGCAGACCGATTTGCGGTTGCAGTGAGAACAGATGATGGCTCATACAAAATGCTAACAGGTGACCAAGTCGGCGTGCTATTCGCTCATTATCTACTCTCAAAGCCGCATACCAAAAACCAATTAGTTGGTAACAGTATCGTATCTTCAACCTTACTTGAAAAAGTGGCTCAATCTCATGGTGCGACTTATTTCCAAACGCTGACAGGTTTTAAATGGTTGGCGAATATTGGCATGCAATTGGAAAATGATCAGAACGACTTCTTGTTCGCCTATGAAGAAGCATTAGGCTACACAATTGGTACTCAAGTACGAGACAAAGATGGGCTGTCTGCTATTGTCGTGTTTGCTCAATTGGTTGAGGAGTTAAAATCTCAAGGTCGAACAGTTTGGGATCTTCTCGCTCAAATTTCATTTGAACATGGGGTTCATACCAACGCTCAGCGAAGTATTGCACTAGACCCAGATTCACCATCGATTGGTTCTAAGCTCCGCTCGGCACAGCCTAAAGCAATCAACGGTGTCGCTATCTCTGTAATTGAAGATTTGCAGTCTTCTTTACGCTTCGTCATTGGAGGCAATACTGAAGCCATTAACCTGCCTGCAAGTGACGTACTCATCTATCATCTCGAAGATGGTTCACGCATTATCGTAAGACCTTCCGGTACTGAGCCAAAAGTTAAGATCTACTATGAGACGGTGACAAAATTTGAAGGGACAGAAACCTACGAAGACACTCGCCTGCGCGGTGAGAAGTACATGGAGAAACTGATTGAACAACACCAACAAGAGTTGAATTCATAGCGATTTAGCGCGTTCAACATGTAACGGTTAATCGAGTAGGAGGAGGCCTCACGGCCTCCGTCCTCTCACACCACCGTACAA
>NZ_JBFSVE010000067.1:0-25900 GCF_041467715.1 Vibrio sp. 10N.247.311.14 | reverse complement strand
CTAAGTCACCAGACACTGGCGCATCATCAACCGCTGTAACACTCACATCGATGTTGGCAGAGACCGTATCGGTGCCGTCTGATACATCGAAGCCGAAGTTTACGTCGCCATTGAAGTTTTCGTTTGGCGCAAAGGTGTAAGTCCCGTTGCCATTGTCAGTAAGGATACCGTCGCCACCATCGTAGGTCACACCTTCAACCGTTAGGTTGTCACCTTCAATGTCTGTCGCACCAGAAAGGAGGTCAGCGTCGGTGAATACAAGAGTTCCGTCTTCCTCGATTTCAAACGTTTTATCTTCAGGAACAGGCGCGTCATTAATCGGGCGTACCGTTAAATCAATTGCGCTGCTAATCGTTTCTTGGCCGTCACTGATGTCGAAAGTAAGGTCAAGTTCACCATTAAAATCAGCTGAAGGAACAACGGTGAAAGTACCATCACCATTGTCTTGAACTGTTGCATCATCACCAACTTGAACGTTAGAAGCAACAAGCTCGTCCCCATCTACATCACTTGCGTATTCGAGTAATTGTTCTTGAGTGAATGTTATGGAGCCATCTTCATCCATGATGTAAGCCAGATCTTGTTCAGCTTCTGGCGCATCATTTTCACTTTCCACTTTGATTTTAAACGTTTCGCTTACCGTTTCAGAATCAAAGTCATCCTCTACTTCGCTAATGGTCTCTTCGTCAGAAGCTTGAACATCAACTGCAAACGTCTCTTCTACTGTTTGTGAATCTAGCTCATCACCAACTTGTTGGTCACCCGACTCTGAAGATGTCGCACTCGGCGCTGCTGAAGTACGCGCAGCTTGGCCTTGTTCTTCATTACCTTCAGCGTCTACACCACCTGTCGCAGCCTCTGCGATATCACCACCTACAGCTTGTGCGCCCGCTCCAGCACCGCCACCACTGCCAGCAGCGTTATCCGAGCCAGCTTCAGAAGCGGCTCCACCAACTACATTGGATTGTGCAGCGTCTGAATCTCCATCACTTTCTGGCGTCTCTTCTTGCACAGCCGCACCAGAAGCAGAGGCATCTTCAGCATTACCTGCACCACTCGGATTTTCGTCTAAAGCCTGGTTAACTTCGTCTGCCGCATCCGCATTTTCAGCACCCGTCGCTATTGTCGACGCAATCGTGTTTTGTTGATTTTGTTGATTCTGCTGTTGGGAGGGCGTACCCGCGTCGTTCGTGTCCGTTTGTTCTACCGCGTCATTTAGATCTTCATTTTGGTTATTTTGGTTATTTTCGCCTGCCATTACAGCCTCCGTTGCTACTAGCTAACTGATCGTATTTATAGAGGCATTAAAGGACATCATTTTGAAAAACCAATTTTTTATACAACATTTTTCATAATTTCTTTTTAAAGAGAAAGAATCAAAAAAAATTTGAAAACTGCCTTTAAAGATCCTTAGTTATTGTGATTAAAGCAATTAAGGCAGTGGAGCGATGATAGACATGACGAATTTGTTGCGCTCGGTCGACAACAACCACAAAGGGCTGCAATTGCTATTAGGCGACTTTTACAATGACTTTTCTGACGCAGCCCTAAATATAGAAGCGCTTCATAACGGTAATCATTTTGATGAACTCAATAGTTACTCAAAACGATTGAAGACCATCTTAACGTTGCTTTGCGACCAAGACCTTCCGCCAAAAATGGCCAAATTGGAATACTTGAGTAGACACGAGTTTCCTGCGCCGGAAGATCTAATAGAGGATGTAAAAACTGAATTGCACAACGTCAATCGACAAATCAACCACTTGTTGGATATTAAGGAAGTAATAGATGGCAAGTAACCGAGGTCAGTCATGAGCAATAACCAAATAGAACATCACCTCAGAAAAGCACTCGTTTCCAATAACGAGGCTTCTAAGGTCACAGCTGATGACACTATTGTGCTTGCTAGTGCCATGACCAGCGTTCACAAAACGTTGCTCATTATATTCTTGCTCGCTTTGGTCGCTATTGCGGTGGCGTCACAAGCACGTATCGATATTGTTGTTTCTGTACGTGGCGAACTGCTATTGGAATCGGATGTTGAGAAAGTTCAGCATTTAGAAGGCGGGATATTAGAAGAATTGTTAGTCAGAAAAGGGGAAGTCGTTTATGAGGGCCAACCTATCGCTCGAATACGCTCACTTGACCGTAACACTCAACTTGATACCGTCAATACTGAAATTATTCAGATAGAGCTCGATAAGATTCGTTATGAAAGCTTACGCGACATGATAGAGCCTAACTTCGACGCTTTCATTGAGAAATACCCTGAGCAAGTTCAGGTCAACATGAATACCTGGAGACAAGAATTCTCTAAAAACCGTTCAAATGAAGAACTCATTACACACGATATTAAGCACAAGAACTCGTTGATCAGTTCAATGTTAAAGCGTCGCAAAAGTTCAGAGAATCAACTCTCTCTGATACGTAAGCAGCTCAACATCAAAAACACCCTCTATAAAGAAGAGATGGCGTCTTATGTCGACGTTCTTAACATGAAAGTACAAGAGTCGAATATGGTGCGTGAGATTGAGAACCTTGACGAATCTGTGATGAATGAGCGTTTCCAACTCGACAAACTGGAAAAGCAACACCGTGACTTGGTTGAGAATCGAAACTCTGAGTACCAAGCACAAATCATTCAAGCGAACAAAGACCTCAAGCTAAAGCGAATCTTACAACCGCAGCATTCCGACAAGGTTGATCGCCTAGTCGTCTACTCGCCAGTCGATGGTGTGGTCGATAAACTTCACTTCAATTTCCGTTCTGCTGTGATTCCGCCAGGAGAAAGTATCGCCGATATTGCCCCAATAAATAATTCGTTACACGGTGAAGCGAAGATCCCACGTAAAGACATGGGATTTGTCGAAATTGGTCAGGCAGTGAAAGTAAAAATGGATACCTATAACTTTGCAAAATACGGGTTTGTTGAGGGAACCATCGCCTCAATCAGCCGTTCATCATACGAAGAAGAAGACGCTGAATTCTATTTAGCTGAGATTGAAATTGACCGAAACTTTCTTGAACGAGGAGGCACTCAATACAAGTTATCACCTTACATGGAGTTTACCGCTGATGTGAAAACAGGCTCGCGTCGCGTGATCGAATACGCTGCGAAACCGGTGATGTCAGCCATCGAGGATGCTTTCGATGAGAGATAATCAATGAGCGGTAAACCTTCGTACAATATTTCCATACCCGCCCTACGTCTAAGCATACTATTTAGCGTGGTATTGGCTGCGCTCGCTTTCTATTTATACTTTTCTTGGTCAAAAATAGATTCAGTCGCACAAGTGCAAAGCGCCCCACTGCTCATACAAGCCCAGAAGCTTAATCAGACCATAGAACAAGATATTCAAACTCTGCAACAGTGTTTAAGTACCAACACTTGCGGCACTAACGAATTCAACCTGGTTAACTTGAAGCTTGAAATTAATGAATTTCGCTCTTTAGCCTCGTTGAACAAAACCGAGTTCAGCTTGGTTGGGGCAACTGAATACACACAACTGGAATTGGCGATTAATCGTTTCTCCGATAGCGCAAAAACACGTAACGACGTATTAGGCTTGTACCTTTCATTGACCAATAACTATCTGCAGATGGACGACAACTATCGCACCATGTTTAACAACCATGCAAATGACTTAATGTCAGAAAAAAACGAGTTCTTTATCTGGTTGTTTATGGTGGTCGTGATATTGGCTGTGATTACGATTCTATCCAACTCAGTTGCTATGTTGAAGCTAAAGAAATCCAGTTCTAACGAACGCGAAATCGACTATGAATTCGATGCCCTGTATCAAGAGCTGAAGCAGCTAGATTTACAACGTCTTGAAGAGCTTCTTAATGAAGTTAGCATCAACCCCAAGCAGCGTCAGATTTACTCTCATCTCAAACTTATTTTCAGTAAATTAGAAGACCAAAAGCGCAATAACGATCTCTACAAACAGTTGTATGCGCTGATCGGTTATGAGATTCGCGGAATTACAAACACCATCAACGGTGGTGTCCAATATCTGGTTCAAGAAACCGATGAAAACGGCGTGTTGATGGCGAACGATATTACCTCTGCGTGTAGCACACTATCTGAGTTAGCAGAAAACTATAATCGCTTGATATCACAGGGTACGGAAAGCAAGTCGAAAGAGTTCTCTTTACTGAGCGTGTTATCTGAATTAATGATTCATATCAGTGCCAAAGTACAACGTAATGAAAGCCAACTTGACTGTTTTATCTCTGACAACTTACCGAATCGTGTTGCAGGCCAATCCACCAGCTTATTCTGGATACTGTTCCTTCAACTTTCTAACGCTATTCAACTCAAATCAAATAAGAAGCTGTTTGTGACGATTGAATCGGGTGCGGCTTCTGACATGGAAAACACCCGTGTCACCATCAACCTCAATTTCTTATCAACGCTGGATGTCTCTGTTGCCAAGCTCAATAAACTCCATTGGAGCGCACACAAAGATCATACTGCGAACACAGATGACTTAGCGAAAAGCGTTCTGAAGGATTACGGATATTACGAGAGTCACTGGTTCCAATCAGGGGCTCAGGAACGTTTCCAGATTGAACTGGATCTTAAGGCTAAGAACTTCCACACAGAGAAAACTCGCTTTGATGGCAAGCGTTTACTCTTGTGTGCAAATACTCAAGTTCGTATCGATGTGATGAAGAAAATGCTCAGTAACTTGGGGCTTGATATCACCGAGATTCGCACTGCAAATGAGCTTTTCTCTGCGGCGAAAACGTTCGGTGATTACGATGCGATAATGTTGACCGATACCTTTGAACCCAACAAACTGCCGTCGTTGAGTAAGACGGTGAAATCTCAGCTTAAGAACCACCCAAACACCAAGTTACTGTTGTCAGTAACCAATACTCAGCAAGCACAAGAATGTCATAGCTTCGTCGACAAGATCATCAACTCACCAGCCATCCCCTATGAGTTTATTCCTAACTTACTCACCATTATGGAAGCAGAAGCATCGGAAGAGCAGATGGAAAACAGCTCATTCCTTATCGTAGAGGATGACCGAGTTCAGCAGATTTTACTTAAACGGATTCTTACCAAACAAGAATATGAACCAGACATGGTTGGCGATGGCGCTGACGCAGTGAAACACTTCATGAATAAACGTTCAGACATCATTTTCATGGACTGCATCATGCCGGGTATGGGCGGCATTGAAGCCACAAAACGTATTCGCCAGTTTGAACAAGAAAACGAGAAGAACCCTTGTACCATCATAGGTGCAACCGCATTGACCAGCAGTAACGAACACCAGGCTTGTATCGAAGCCGGAATGGATTACGTGATCAGCAAACCTTATAAAAGTGACCAAATAATCAAGGTGATCAACAAGTATGTGGCGGTACAAAAACTTAACTAGCAGCATTATGGCTGCGCTTGCTTTAAGCACGACACCTTCGGCATCGGCGACTACCCTGCTTGAGGCGGTAGAACTCGGCCTGCAAAACAACCTATCCCTTCGCGCCAGTGATAAAGGTGTGGAAGAGAACGAATACAACATTGGGATCAGCCGATCTAAGTTTCTGCCTTCACTCAATGGTGCTGCCGATACCACATGGAACGAGAATGAAACCTTGCTATCGAGCGTTCCCGATAAAACCTCTAGCTATAACTCAAACAGTTACAGCCTTTCTCTTTCGCAATCCATATTCAATCTTAGTGACATTTTCAAATATGGGACAGCAAAACTCGACTTCAATATCGAAGAGATTAAACACGAGAACAAAATCCAAAGCACCATTTCGGAAATCGGTTCTCAATACTTTGAGTATTTGAAAAACAACGCCCAAATCAAAGCGACCAAGGTTGAGCTTAAATCGTCCGAAACGCGCGAACATCAAATGCGACGTAATGTAGAGCTTGGTAACACCGCAGCCAGTGAGCTTTACGAAGTGATCGCTCAGAAAGAAGGCGTGTCGAACCGATTGAGAACCTTGCAAAAAGATCGACGTGTCATTATCAACGGGCTCTCTATTCAAATTCAATACCCTATTACTCCGTCGCAAGACATATACGAAAGCGTGCCTTTAAAAGAGATAAACGAAACAGAGCAACGCTCGATCATGGATCAGGCGTTAAAGCTCAATAACGATTTATTGGTAGCAAAGAAGACCGTAGAGAGAAGCCGCAGAAGCTTAAAAGAGAGCGGTACGAATTTCTTACCGACCGTGTCGCTTTCAGCCAGCTATCGACACGATGATGCCAATAATTTCGACAGATTAGATCCAACAGCGACAGGCGAAAGTAACTCAACCAGTGTTGGCTTAAACCTCGCCGTGCCTATCTTGTCCGGTGGTTCTGATTACTATGGTTATCAGAAATCATCAACGGCCATCGAGCGTACTGAACTGCTTTACCAAGATGCGCTTTACACCACACGTAACAGCGTGAATACCTCCGTGCTCAACATTAACGATTTCTCGCAATCTATAAGCAGTTACGAAAACATCATTCGCGCCAACTACGCGTCTTATAAAGGGATCCAAAGGGCCTACCAATTAGGCACGCGTACCATCACCGACTTGCTGGCGGCGGAAAGTAAACTGTTCAGCGCGTTAAGAGACTACGAAAGCGCACGATACGACTACATCATCGAGACCATCAAGCTTGAGCAAATTAAAGGCATACTCTCGATTCAATCTATCGAAAACGTGATGCAATTAATGAGCGATATTGAAGGTCGCGACAATCAAGATTTGGTGCCGAAACATCTTATCTCAACGGATTCATTGAGGAAAGGAGGCCGTAATGCAAACTGAGCAATTTTCGCAAAAGATCAACATGGCAGATAAGTGTTATCTGACTTTCTCAACGATAATATCGACCCTGTTTGGTTTGGTACTGCCCTTCTCTATTCTGATCATTTTTGACCGAGTGTTACCCAACCAAGCACAAGATACGCTGTTCTTATTGTTCGCGATTATTTTGATTTCCATCTTCCTCGACTACCACTTAAAAAGTCAGGAAGAGAAGATATCTTCCGTCATCATGAGGCAGTTTGAAACCAACCTAACCAACAAGGTATTCCAATCCATCTGTTTGGCAGAAATCTCTAAATTCCGTCGTTTGGAGCCAGGCGAATACCTAGAACGAATCTCAACGATTCCTGAACTTAAGACCTTCTTTGGTGGAGAATCGGTTCGAGCGCTTATCAACCTTGCTGTTAGCGTGATTACTATACTTATCATCGGTCTCATCAACATATGGGCTGGTATTACCCTTCTAATTGCCTCGGCCGTCTTAGCGATTTTCGCTTGGAGCCTTTCCAAACAGAAAATTGGTAGCTTGCAGAATAAGTCAGACATCGAAGGGTTAACTACCTCCAAAATCATTGAGATCATCTCTAGCCCGCTTGATATTAAAGCGCGAAACATGGAGTACCGCGTTGAAAGCCTGATGACACAAATGGTCGAAGAGCGTGAAGTGGAGAACATCAAATATGAGCAAATCGAGTCGAACTTTGGCTTGATTTTGGCGCTCATCCAACAGCTATCCATTGCTTGCGTTGTTGTGGTCTTGGCGACTGCCGTAATCAATATGGAATCGAGTCAAGGCATCATGGCCGCGATCATCATGCTAACCAACCGTTACTTTGCGCCATATCAACAGGTAATGAGAACCGCGAGCCGCTGGGAGTTAAACAAACTCCATATCCAACGTATCGCTGACCTCCTTGAATTGGCCGCCTCTGTTGAACACCAACATGAAACAACAGAAGTTGAACGTATTTCGGTTAAGTATTCTGAAAAGCAGCGTATCGAGTTCGAACTCGGACAAGCCTATTTGCTGACAGGGAAAAGTGGTTCAGGTAAGACCCACCTCGCTAACTGTATTACGCGTCAGAACAGTGATAGCAAACTCGATATCATGATTAACGACACGCCTTTGGATGACGTCAATTACAACGTTTGGCGTAACAGTGTTCTGATGGTTGATAAGACCAGTTCGTTCGTAGAAGGGACGATTATCGATAACCTGACCTGTTTCCGACCAAGCTTGAATAACACGGCGTTTGCACTGTGTGAAACCATGAACATCAAAGCGCAAATTGATGGGCTTCCTGCCGGGTTTTATACAGAACTCAAAGGCCATATGCGTAACCCATTCTCTCGCCAAGTTGGCTACGCCTTATTATTAGTTCGTGCCCTGCTCGCCAGTAAGCGTGTATTGATATTCGATGACATCGATTGTGTCTTTGATGAGGAATTTGCGAGAGTCGTTCTCACCAGTACGGCTTATCGCGCCAATGACAAAATATTGATCATCGCCAGCAATAAAATGGACAAACTTAATCACCGCCTCAAACGCGTAAAACTTACCGGAGGTGACCAATGAGTATCCTAGTTGACTTCAATAATGTGCCGCAACGTGTCTTGGATTTTGAATCTAGTGGATACGACGAACGTTACAGTCAATCGCCACTTATTCGTGGTTTGGCCTACACCCTGATAGCACTCGAATGGGAAGGCACACCCGCAATACTCAGCGATGCTTTTATTCCAAAACCCAAAGATGGCGACAGCTTTACAGCAACCATAGAGCGCCTTGGATATCGCTGTGATGTTACTAAACTAAAGACACTCGAGAATATCGATAAGCACCCACACCCATGCTTTATTGAAATAGAGAATCTAAGTGCGATTTTCTTAGGCACCAAAGATGGAAAGTTGCTGCTGTTTGATTACACGAACAACAACACCATTGAATACCCAATGTGTAAAAAGCCCTGCTTGCTGATTGCGATTAGCGAATATTCTCGTCTGTTCCGCGAACCACCTCCGGAATCGCAAGACAGAAGTAATTGGATTAAATACGCTTTCTATCGTTATAACAATGAACTTAAAAGCCTGATCATTCTGAGCTTCGTCATCAGTATTCTCGGTGCATTGCAGCCATTCTTTATTATGAGTGTATATAACTTCGCACTGACTTCGAGCTCCGAAGCCACACTCTATTGGTTAACCTTATTCGCCATTATTGTTGGCTTCTCGGAGTATTTCTTTAAAAAGATGCGGGTAAATATCATTGCCACGTCCGGTAAAGATCTCGCCGTGCACATCTCGCAAGCCGTTATATCTAAGCTGCTGTGGCTACCTTATGCGATGACATCTACAGCTGGGGTCTCTTCTCAGTTAGCGCGTTTGAAAGATATCGATACCTTCCGACGCTTGGTGACCGCAGAATCAACGCTTAGCTATTTTGATATGCCGTTTGTGATTGTATTTATCATCGCCATTGCTCTGATGTCTGGTACAGCGGCATTGGTGGTGATGGGCGGCTTAATACTGATGTTAGTGTTCTGTATTTACTCGCGCTATATCTACTCGCAAGCCACATCCAAAAGTTCGCGTGCCAATGCGATGGTTTCGTATCAATGGAATGAAATTCTTCGTGGTATCAAGACTATCCAAGGCCTGCCTTTACTTCGTGTCGTTCAATCTCGATTCAGCGCATCGCATATGCAAAGCACCAGCGATGCAGAGAACGTTGCCGTAACGAACAGTAAGATTCAGGCCGCTGGCGGTAGTTTGATCCAAGTGATTGGCACAGCAAGTATCGTGACTGCAGTTATTGGCGTGATGGAAGGTACTTCTGATGCGGGTGCCATGCTCGCGACCGTTATTCTGGTTTGGAAAGCGTTAGGCCCAATCATGGGTATCTATAACTCAATTTCCAAGTTCCAGTCGATCAAAGCTTCGTCCGCACAGATCAACAATTTAATGTCGATGAATGACGACAAATTAACCTTAGAGAAAAGCCCGCCTATTCGCCTGTTCCAAGGCAGCATCGTGGGCAGCGGTGTCAGTCACCGATACGCGGGAGCAGCAACCGGCTTAACTAACTTGGGGTTCAAAATCCCACCCAGTGCCAAAGTGGTCATTTGTGGCCCTACGGGCTGCGGTAAAACCACCTTAATTTCAATCATTGCTGGGTTAGAAGACCGCTATCAAGGCGCTGTATCTGTCGATGGTTACAACATTAAACAGTTCAATAGCTACCGTTATCGCACGTCGATTAACTACATCCCTTTCAATTTGCATATTTTTGAAGGCTCACTTGAGACCAACTTCATTTTACACAACGGACTGATTCCAACAGACAAGATGCAAGAGATGATCAGCTTCTTCGAATTAGATGAATGGCTTCCGGAAGGCTTGGCTACTCAGTTAAGCGTGGATAAATGCAAAAGTCTTCCGAATGGAATTCAACAAAAACTGCGTCTGGTACTTGGCCTAGGTAACTGTGAGCAATCTCTGATTATCATTGATGAACCGTTCAACGGTGCAGAGCAAGAAAACGCTCAATACTTTAATCGCCTGTTCTCCGATAAATTGTTGAATAAGACCGTGATTTTTTCGACTAACGACCCTGGTTTGATCGCAACATCAAACATGAGTTTAGTGTTAGAGCCGGATGGAAATTTGAAATATTTTGGCTTAACAGACAAATACTTAAACAGCTTAAGCTAAAACCTCAACGCTTAATCACAATTCGCTATTTAGGGAAATGGATATAATTGACAAATTCATAAGCGGGAGGGATGATTCGCCCCAATACCACAGGTAACAAGGAAGAATATGTACACATTCGTTGCAGACAAGCTTGATGTAGCTTACTTATCCGCAATTCCTGAAAACCACCAACTTCAGGAGTGCGATGTACCTGAAGAAGAGATGGAGCTTCGAGAGATCGTTGAGGTTTGGTATGAGTCTGCCTTCCTACCCGCTTTCAATCTTCAGAAAATAGACATTGAGAACAAAGCAGAGCTCACCATCGTACAAATGCACGTATTCAGCAATGATACGAGCACACTCGCCTTCCTACTAAAAAACAGAGTGTATCGCGCCGCACTTAACAGAATGCTCGGTATTTGGACATTAGAACCCTCTGCAAAAACCGTATTAGAGCAACTTCTTTTCGAATTAAGCCTCGATAACAATCGTCCTCATTAGTAAGCTTTTAAAGTGATTCATCAATAAGCATAAAATTAAACAAACTGCCAAACGCTATAAATTACTAATAAAAGAACGCATTTCAAAATAAGCTCTGGAATCACAAGAACTTATACCTCTCCCACACTTACGTAAAATTTACCGTTTCAAAGTTTCCATATCGGCATTTTTATTCTACTGTTTTTATATAACGACAGTTGGATGGATCCTTATATGGCGATTACGGTTTGGAATAACCTTTCAGTCAAACATAAACTCTTTGGCTTAGTTCTACTTCCCATTTCATTATTACTCTTCCTAGCAGGTAGACAGGCTTATATATTAACGACTCAGTTAACCGATTTTGAACGAACCAATCAGTTATCTGTCTATCTTCAAGATATTTCTATTTTGTATAGAAGTACCTTAGCCTCTAGCCCTGAAGAGTTTGCTACTCAAAGCAACCAAGTAAAGGCAGAACTTAAAAACCTGTCTCCCATCATTTTTTTAGACGCATCTGGTGAAATGAATCAACTTGTTGCCGATTTCAGCGAAGCGACCTTATCGACGATGCAAGTGACTGACACTTACGATAAATTGGATGCCCTCGAATGGCAGAGCGATTTATACAAGCAACTGTTACTTGAAGTAGAGAAAGTCCCTTTTGAAAACACTAAACGTGAAATTCAACAGCACCTCACTGCCCTTCAACAACTTGAGTGGTTGATGTTTTGGTCGAACGAAGAGTTCAAGCTTGGTAGTTCACTGATTGAGATCTTCCAAATCAGCCAAGAGTACGACCCAGAACTCGCCGAACAGATCAAAACCTTGAGTGAAAGACAGCAATTGTTCTTAGAGCGCTTTGTTTCATTGAACGCCAACGAACATCAAGTTTCTTTGATGGTTGAAGTGTTTCGAAATGATGTGTTTGCTCAAAGCCAAGAGATAAGAAGCGCGCTACTCGACCTAAATACAATCAGCCAACTGACGCCACAAGAAGTGTCTGTCGGCTTAGAAGCGATGAGCGCACGGCTCAACTTATTACAAAGCCTTGGCGGCGTAATCAAGCAAGAGTTTCAACAAGAAGTTGAGCAAGCCATCTATGACGCGCAAATACAACGAACCCTGTTTATTTCAATCGTCGCTTTGCTGGCAGCGATTGTTATGGGTTTAACTCTTAGCTTGGCGAGACAAGTCACTAACAACCTTAATTTGGTGTTAGCTTTCTTAAAAAGCGAAAATGATGACACGCGCCCTTCTTTAGATAAATTAATCCAAGGTAAAGATGAACTCAGTCTGTTTGCTCAGCAAGTTGAACGATTGACCATCGAACGAGAGCTCGCGAAAGAGAGATTGACGGTAGCAAAAGAAGACGCAGAGAGAGCCAAAGAGGATGCCGAACACGCGAAAGACAACGCAATACAAGCCAGCAAAGCAAAAAGTAGCTTCTTGGCCAACATGTCTCATGAAATTCGTACCCCGCTCAATGGTGTTATTGGTATTTCGGAAATCCTCGCAGATACGCCGCTTACACCGACACAACGTGACTATGTTGATACGATCGAAACTTCATCCCAACTGCTCCTTAGCTTAATCAACGATATCTTAGACTTCTCTAAAATTGAGTCTGGCATGCTATTAATCAGCCCGCATTCTGCATCGATTAGAGAGTCGATATACGACATCGCCTCTATTGTGGCACCAAAAGCGAAAGAACAAAGAATATCGATTAACGTTGATATCAGCCCAGATACACCAGCTCGCGTGATGATCGACGATCACCGCTTAAGACAGATCCTAATGAACTTTATGTCGAATGCAGTGAAGTTTACGGCTGAAGGTGGCGTAACACTGTCGATCAAAACACTCGAACAATCTGATGATAATGTCACCATTCGATTTGCCGTTCGCGACACAGGTATTGGTATCGATAAACAACAACAGAAGCAAATATTCGAGCCCTTTGCTCAAGAAGATGACTCAACTACACGTCAATTTGGCGGTACTGGTCTTGGCCTCGCCATCAGTACACAGTTGGTCGAACTGATGGGCGGGCAGATTCAGCTCGATTCAGTCAAGGGGGAAGGCAGCTGTTTCTACTTCGACTTAGAATTACCCGTTGACTTGATACTGCCAAAACCAAGTACAGCAACGGCTGATATTTATGTGCTGGGTAACGAAAACATGCTCTCCGAGCGAATCGAGTCCGACCTTAACCTTTATGGTTTGAAGGTTACCGATAAAACGAATGATATAACGGCAATTACAGAGCAGCTCTCCACTCAAAAACACACTAAACCTATTACTGTTGTTTTCGCCGAAGATGACGCATTCCTAGCTAATACCCACGCAGATAACTTAGAAAAGCTGCACCAAAACGGCATCACTATCTGTTTGATACGTTCCTTCTTAAGTGAGCCAGCGGATCTTGGTGACAGCGTTACTGCACAAGTCGCACAGCCCCTACTCGGCTTGCGTTTAATTAAAGCTATTGAGCTTTGTGATACACGAGGTTTGGCGGAACTATCAGAAGCAAGCCAGACATCAGTCGAGATCCAACACAAAATCCTCATCGTTGAAGACAACAAGATCAACCAAAAAATTGCTGGTCTTCATGTCGGTAAAAGTGGTTTTGAATTCGAGTTCGCTAATAATGGTCAAGAAGCTGTGGACATGTTCACCGCTAATCCTCATTACGCGGCGATACTCATGGACTGCATGATGCCGGTTATGGATGGCTTTGATGCAACAAGCAACATCCGAAGAATTGAAAAAGAAACAGAAGCGACGCGACGCATCCCTATCATTGCATTGACCGCCAGTGTCATCGATGACGATATTCAGAGGTGTTTCGACGTTGGTATGGATGACTATGTACCAAAACCATTCAAGTTCGAAATGCTTAAAGAGAAAGTACTCACCGCGGTAGAAGCTATGCCACTACCAGCTTCCTATAAAGCTCAACCTAAGAAACAACCTGCAACTGTCACTCCAATTATCAACGGGGCTGCGACCAAACGTACTTTGCCTGAAGAAGCGGAACAAAACGCAATTCCGAGCAAATCAGAGAGAATCTTGCTAGTCGAAGACAACCGCGTCAATCAAAAAGTAGCTTCTATCATGCTGAAGAAGGCCGGATATGCCTTTGAAATTGCAGACAACGGACAAATTGCCGTTGATATGTACCAGAACGACAGTAGCTTCGACATTATTTTGATGGATTGCATGATGCCTGTTATGGACGGTTTCACGGCAACTAAGGAGATTCGAGAACACGAGAAAAACCAAGGCTTAAGCAAAACTCCTATTATCGCGTTAACCGCCAGTGTTATCGATGATGATATTCAAAAGTGCTTTGATTCCGGAATGGATGGATACGTAGCGAAGCCCGTAAGAAAAGAAAAGCTATTCCATCAAATAGAAAGTGCGACTTGTTAGGAGATACCTCATGGATTGGATTAGAACAATAAAAACACTTCCCCGCAGAGTCATGTTGCCAGTCGCGGTAGGGCTATTAGGAAGCTTGCTTTTTCTAAGCCCTGCTCACGCCGCTGAAGATTATGCCATATTTTCTTTAGACTCCGGATTTGAAGAGATATCAATAAACAAAGCGCGAAAGCTCTATAGAGGGAAAACTAAGCACCTCAATGGCAAACGTGTTGAACTGTCTGATTGGCCTGAGAACAGTGCCGAAAGAGAGGACTTTTATCAGCTTTTGCTTGGAAAAAATGCCGCTCAAATGAATGCACACTGGGCTGGTTTATCTTTTTCAGGAAAAGCGCGTTATCCAAGAGAAATCAAAACGGCGTCAACCGACAGCTTAGTCGACTGGCTTGATGACAAACCAAACCGTATTGGTTACTCCCCACTCTCTTCGGTTCCTCAAAATGCCAACGTTCTCTACGTTATAAGTTCGGAGAAATAATATGAAAAGAATAATTACGTCAGTGTTATGTGCCTCAATGGCCTCTCCGGCTTTTGCGAATATCGAACTTACCGATAATTTATCCTTGAGTGGCTTTGGCTCAACGTCTTGGGCAACATCGGATAACGATAATCCATTAATCATCAACCGCGGTTTTACTGATGAGAGCTGTTACGACTGTGATACCACATTTGGTGTTCAACTCGATTACTTCTACAACTCATTCAAAGCTTCCGTGCAAGTTGTCAAGCCACCCCAATATGATTGGAGTGAGCCGCAGCTAGAGTGGGCTTACTTAGGTTATGAATTTAATGACTTTGATGTCAGCATTGGTCGATTACGACTACCATTATTCCTTGCCTCTGAGTACTACTATGTAGGCCAAGCCTATATGACCGCGAGGCCACCTACAGAGGTGTATAACAGCGTTCTCGGAATCACAGCTTTCAATGGCATAAAAGTGAGCTGGACTCACGATGTCAGTGACGAAGCTACTCTTTTACTTACTCCGTTTATCGGCATAAAAGATAAAAATGACGTAGATTTCAACTCGACTACAAAACTGGAATTTGAAACCAACCGAATGTTCGGTGCCAATCTTCAATTGAGCGGTGAAAACTATCGTTGGAACTTGTCATTCCTCGACTCCAATTTTGATCAAACCGTTTCTGGCACGATTACAATCCCTGGGACTTCGATAACAGCTCCATTCAGTAGCAAACAAGACAACCAACACATTCAACTTTGGTCATTAGGAGCAGAATACGAACTGGGTCAATTTGTTTTGACAAGTGAAGGACAGATCAGTGACATCTCGTCCTCGATGTACGCTAGTTTGGGCTACAGACTAGATTTATTCACTCCATACGTCGTTTACGGAGCAGAGTTTGATTCTCACGAACACCTAACAGGAAACAGCTACCTAATTGGTGTGGATTACGATGTGTTACCTAACGTCTCCATCAATGGCGAAGTGCAATATTTTGAGGCTCGTAAAGCAAACGGTGCCTTTGTTGAGAATTTCAACGCACTTACTGGTTTTGATGACAAAGATGCCGTCCTTTATACCATCATGTTGAGTTTCGTCTTCTAACCCAAAATTAGACAATCACCATTAAATAAAAGCCCAAGGTAATCAAATAACCTTGGGCTTTTTAATGCTGGTAAGTAAGCAACGCTTAGTATTTAAATAATACTTTCACGTCACCTGTTAAAGCGGCTTCATCTACATAACCAATTGCATTGGTTTTTGAAGCAACCGTTATAATTGCTTCGTTGTAGTCTGAAACCTGGATTGGAGCTTCAGCTTTACCGGTAAATACAAGTCGCGACCACGCTGATTGAAGTTGTGATTCGCTGCGTCCCGTTGCCACCTCATGGAAGGCAAGTCTGCCTTCAGAACCATCAGCTAGCTCGATGATCTGTGCTTTAGTACCATTCGATAGCTTGCTTTTCTTACCCATGAATAACTTTTTAACGTCTGATTTAGATAAAGAATCAACGCCAGCATTGTTACCAATCACTACCATTCCAGCAGAAGCGTTAAATGAAAGAACCGCTACGGTTATTGCTGCCAGTAAACTTTTCATATGGCCTCCTTAGAATACGAAATCAAGACGTGCTGAATAGACAATAGAGCTGTCTTCAAGGTAATTACCCGTTGCAATATATGGGCTTACTGTTGTTTCAACATTACTTTGGAACCCACCACTAGTATCGCGGTAATCGACATAGGTCACATCCGCTTTTAAAGACATGTTCTTAGCGAAATCCCAACGGCTACCAACAGAGTAAGAAAGACGCTCGTAATTCATCGACTCTTGAATAGCCGTCGTAGTCATGTTCTCACGTTCTTCGTTGTCTGTTGTTTCAACCCAGCTAACGGAAACGTAAGGCGTAAATTCATTGACTCGGTAACCAACCAAACCAGAAACCGATTGATAGTCATAAAACTGCCCTTCCAATTGAACATCTGCAGCTTCTACGTTAACTAACAGATCACCATTGTCATATTGAGCACCCAAAGAGATGAACTGACCATCTTGGCTATCTAGCATTGCACCCAATTGACAATACGGGTCTTGTGAGTTTTGGAAATCACAAGATGGATTAGATTCAGCAACAAAATATGAACCACGGAAGGTAAAGTCATCTACGTTCCAGTTGGCACTGATACCGAATAGTTTATCTAGTTTCACCTCACCAACAATTGAGTCATCTTCATCAATAGTACCGATACCAACCACTGGCTGAAGAAGAATACTTGAATCTTCAAGTTCAATCGGAATCAATAAATCAGCACCCGTGTAGCCCTTCAAAACAATGTTTTCATACAACTCTTGAGAAGGCCTGATCATTGGATACGCATAGCCAAGGTCTGTGTAATCTGAGTAGAAAAACAAAGGTAAACGCAACTTACCTGCTCGAGCTGTGAAGGCCTCAAAATCATAAGAGGCATAAGCCATCTCAATTTTTGGCTCATAATCATAACGGCTGTTTGCAACGATTTGCGTCACGAACTTAGCACGCTCATTTACTTGAAAATCAAATTGTAAGCCTGCTAATGTCTCTTGCTCCCAATCTAATTTTTCGTCGGTATAACCCGCATAACCTATCGCATTGTCTGACTTACCGATGCCTACAGAACCAAATCCACTAATTCGAAGATCATCCATGTTTGCAGCATTTGCTCCAAACGCCATACTTACTAGGGCAGCAACCACTGTCTTCTTCATAACTAACTCCAATTGTTATGTGATTTTTCGTTTTTATATAATTGTTTTTGTATAATCAGCCCATATTTGGGGCATACTGCCGCCCTCCTTAAGGCATAGCCGAAAGGAGAGAGGGAATGATTCTAGGGAACTTAACTGACTTTAAAGTGGCCAGTTAGTGTTGAAAGGTTACGAGTCACTTTTTGAATATCTTGCGCCACGGCGTCCACTTGCTGAACGCTGTTACTGGTGCCTTCTGCCATCTTGCGAATCTCTTCGACAAAAGTTTCAATACGAGTGGAGGTTTGCTCCTGCTCTTCAGTCGCAGCGGCAATACTTTCGTTTCGTTGACTGATTTCGATAATATCTGAAGTAATTTTCTGCAGAGAATTTTCCGCGACAATTGACTTTTCAACACAAGTTTCGGCTTTAACTACGCTATCAGAAATAATCGATGACGCAGTTTTTGCTTGGTCTTGTAACTGTAAGAGTACAGATTGAATTTCTTGTGTAGATGATTGAGTTCTTGATGCTAACGTTCTTACTTCATCAGCAACGACAGCAAAACCACGGCCTTGTTCACCAGCGCGTGCAGCTTCAATTGCCGCATTAAGCGCAAGCAGGTTGGTTTGCTCTGCAATCGCACTGATCGACTCAAGTATCGAGCCAGCACTTTGTGTGTTGTCATTTAGCTGTTTAACCACTTGAGATGCATTACTTACATCATGCGTTAATTCTTGCACGGCTAAAATCGTACTCTTGACTTGCTTCTCTCCTAAGCTTGCTTGCTCACTCGCACTGGAAGCTGAAGTCGAAGCATCATTAGCGTTCGTAGCGATTTCTCTAGCGGCAAGAAACAATTGATTTAATGAACTTGATACTTCTTCAATAGAGAGATGCTGCTTAGTCGACAACTCACTTGTTACTTGACTTGATTTAACAAGTGAACCAGAGATCGTGTCCAGCTGAGTAACGTTACCTATAGTGTGTGTGACGTTCTGTTGTAAATGAGAGACAAAGTTATTGAATGATTCAACTAAAGGTTTCAGTTCGTCATTTTTTTCATGCTGTAGGCGAACCGTTAAGTCTCCATCCCCTTCAGCAATATCACGCATTTTGTCACTGATATTCGCGAGATCTCTACGTATACCTTTCACCACAAACCAACCAAAGATACACATCGCAAGCATGGCTACAGCACCAGACACACTCATGATTTGGTTAGCTTTTTTATTGTTTGATTCTAGATCTTGTACCGCGTTTTCAAACTCTGATTGACGAGCCAAAGAAAACTTATGCATACCCAAAGTAAGCTCATCTAAGATTGCGGTGCTCTGTTTTGCAAAGCGCCCAGCTTCGCTAAGGCTGATCTCTTCATCTATCATGCCTTGAGCAACTCGGTAAGCTAACTCAAAATATTGATTGGTTTGATTTTGCAAAAGTGCAGATGAGCTCTGTAATGAAGGATCGAGAGAGATTTGAATGTTGAAGTTATTTTGAATCTCAGCGAGAGTTTGCTTGTTCATCTCCAAAATCTCGTCATCGCCTAGAGTCACTGCCAAATTAAAGCGCTCGGCTAATTGAGAGATCAATACACTATTCAATGAAGCCGCATTCATAACCGGATAAGTAACTTGATCAATTCGATTAACCTGTTGGGTGTTACTGGTTAACGTATCCCCTCCGACAAATAGAATACTAGTAAATCCTACTAGCGACACTAAACATAAAGCCAAAATCCTATTTTTGATCGATAGTGTAAACATAAGCTCCCTTTGTTAAACAGTATGATGAACTGCAAATGTATTTTGAATAATAACAGATCTGACCAGTATATCAATCTGTCACACCGAAAATAGTGACAAAAATGTTAATATTATTTATAAATTATTATACAAGTAAGAATAACCATATAAATCAGCATGTATAATTAACTACTTTATTAAAAACGAGTTCAACATCAAACTGAACACCTCTCCATAAGACTGTAATTCATCATGTTCCAAAATCGCTTTAGTTATTCAAAAATTAGGATTTCAAGATAGTTAAATTAATATTGAGAACCCAAGTTTGCCCTTACATTTAGCTTCGCAATAAATTTAAGCCGCAAAATTCTCTACTATTTAATGATTCTGTCAGCAGCGTCAGTGTTGTGTAAAAAGGCTGCAAACTCACGAACTTCACCGCCCTTACTCGGTCAATCTTAGAGCGAATAAACAGATACCTTAAACGGAGAACGCATGCGAATAGCGACTTTATCTTTAAGTTTGGTTTCAGCGGTCGGTTTCGCGGCTAAGCCAAATCCTTTTCCAATTACGCCAGACGAAACTGGCGAAGAGTTTATGGTAAGTGCAACGAATCCATATGTAAGCAACACTGGGTATTCGGTACTCAAGCAAGGAGGTAATGCAGTCGATGCAATGGTGGCGATGCAGATGACAATGTCGGTGGTTGAACCGGATATGACTGGGATTGGCGGCGGTACTTTTGCGCTGTTTTACCAAAAAGACAAAGACCAAGATTGATCGCACCAAACCTTATGACCCAACGGGTTTGCTCGTCGAAAAGAAAACCTACGCCGAAATGTTAGTACCAGAGTTCATGCAGCTTGGTTATCCGGTGCATGTCATTCCAGTCGTCAGTGGCTTGAATGCCATTGAAGTCAAAGATGGCAAGATCTATGGCGCGACCGACAGACGCCGTGCATCAAGCTCTATGGGTGAATAATAAAACGAAATGGGCAAGTAACAGGCTTGCCCTTATTTTGTCTTTAGTTGCTTGAACCTCGTCTAAGCAGTTCATGGATGCGAAAAAGCCAGTCGAACGTGTCGACTGGCTTTTCATTATAGGCTTCGCTAATTACTCATTAGGATATTATGAGCTTGGCGCTACTCGTTTATCTTTCAACTGATCAATAACATAGTCAGGAGCTACTTTACCTAGCTCACCTAAGCAATCATCGGTCTTTTCATTTCCGTAGCGCACATAGATATCGCATACCGCGTATAGCTGCTCTGGAGAACCAGAGATCAAATATGCTTTCTCGAACGATTTAGTCGACTTGTCGATATCCAACTCTTCTTGTAATACCCCATTTAGGTACCAGTAGTAGCTGTTATCTTTCGCTAGCTTCGCTGCCACTTCAATCTCTTTGGCTGCCGCAGTTTTGTCTTCAAGGCGAACCAGAGTCAACGATTTCGAATAATGCAGAGCGGCGTTGTTTGGCACGCTCTCCAAACCACGATCTAATACTTCGACTGCTTGCTTATCTTTGTTCTGAGCTCGAAAATTATCTGCGTAGCTCAACCAAACTTGCGCTTCTTTTGGATGCGTATTGATCAGCTCTAGATAAACCGTTTCCGCCTTATCCCAGTCATTGTGCCAACGAAGCACATCAGCAAACAGTAATTGGTACTTTTCAGATTCTTGCGTTTCCAAGAAGCTAATAAGCTCTATGACTGGTGGTTCAATTTGTGCTTTCTGCTCGTCATCCAATGCATTGAAGTCACGGACTAGGTTTGACGTTGCCGTATGGCGAACCATGGTATCGCTGTCTTTTAGCAAGGGTGAAACTAACGCCCAGCGATGTTCAAGTTGGTAAGGTTCAGAACCGATAACCGCCGCTTCACGAACTTCAGGGTTTTGATCTTTTAAGCCTCTTGCCACCGCCACCAGCGCATTTTGGCTTGGATATGAAGCAAGCTCTTGCAGTGCACCAGTACGATTTTCAACAGATTGATTCTGATCTTGTGCCATGTAAGACAACTGTTGAATGCGGGTTTGAGTGTCCGTCATTTCAAGCACTTGATTGATATTTTGTGCTGGCGCGTCAACCGTTTGTTGAACGCTATTCGCAGCCATCGCAGACGTTGAAATTAATGCGGACGTTGAAATCAATAAAGCAACAGCCGTCGCTAAACTCTTCTTCATCATAGTATTACCTTAAACTGGAGAACTTAGCCTGTCCTTAGACTCGTATCTGATTAAATTTATCTTGGACCTGTTGACCCAAAAAACGAGTTAAAACTTGGTCTCGAACGTAGTTTGTTGCGCCTGTTTTGCACGATGTGCCATCAATACTGAGTCACTGAATTTGCCATGAGCAACCGGATGCCCCATCGCACGAGCGATATAAGCCATCGACTTGTCGACATGAGAAAAGAACTTGTGCCAACCAGCACATAAGTAGTTCAAACCCGGTTCACCTACACGAGTTTTGATAAAGCGGTTCTTAGGGCACTCACCATGACAAGCGAACTTGTAATCACACTGCTGACATTGACTGGTCAGTGTACGGGATTTAGCAAAACCAAACTTTTGCTGTGGTGCGCTGTACGCCAAATCATCAAGTTTCTCGTGATGAATATTGCCAATCTTGTATTCAGGGTAAACATAATGGTCGCATGAAAATACGTCGCCATTTGGCTCCATTGCCAAGCCCTTTCCGCATATCTCATTCAAGGTACACAGTGGGTTCGGACGCCCAATCCATGTTTCTACGCTCGCTTCAAAATACTGAACAAACACCTTGCCGATGTCGTTCTTGGCCCACTCGTCAAACACAGAAATCAAGAAGTTACCCCAAGCCAAGTCCGACACACACCACGATTCCATGATTGAATCTTTATGGCCGGGGATCAGGCGTTTGTCGCCTTGTTTAAGCTGCTCGCTTACTTGGGATGTTTGTGGTGCAACCGTTCTAAAGGTTTTTTGCTCAACGATAGGGATAAACTGCATTTGTGGCGACTTCACCACATCACGTAAGAATCGGTACACTTCTAGTGCATTTTGACTGGTCAGGTTATTCACACAGGTAAGCGTTGCGAATTTCACTTGGTGCTTGTGCAACAGCTCAACAGCCGCCATCACTTGTTTGAACGTACCACGACCGGCTCGGTTAGTACGGTAGGCGTTATGCAGCATCTCTGGGCCATCAATACTTAAGCCGACCAAGAAGTTATTCTTTGCTAAGAACTGTCCCCAATCGTCATTCAGTAACGTGCCATTGGTTTGTAAGTCGTTTGAAATCAATACACCTTCAGGTTGGTACTTCTTCTGTAGTTCAACCACACGTTCAAAATAGGCCAAACCAAGCATGGTAGGTTCACCACCCTGCCATGAGAAGATAATTTCTGGCGTGTTTTGACCTTCGATGTATTGTCGGATGTAGGTTTCTAACGTCTCATCATCCATTCTTGGAGAACTGCCTTTCTTGTACTCCAACAAATCTTGCTTACTTAGGTAGTAACAATATTTACAGTCAATGTTGCATGCTGCGCCAATCGGCTTAGCCATGACATGCAAGCGCTTAGACGCTTTACCGTTATATTGTGGACCTTGAGTAATATGCATGATTTACCTACCTATTTTAGTATTCTGGACCCATCATAATTCCTATTCGAACAGGTGACATGTTATACCCTTTATAACCAATAGGAATGACCTTAAACGTTAGAATTAGACCCTATTTCGAACATCTGAGGCACGTGATGAAATTTCTTAATTACAAACAGTTAGCAACAATTAGCAGCGTCACCATGACTATCCTTCTGAGTGGCTGTGCAAGCGTGCCTACACACCCCATCGCCCAACAAATTGACCAAGAGATGGTGTTGGTTGAAGGCGGCACATTCACCATGGGGTCGAACGGTCCAGAAGCGACCAAAGCAGAGCGTCCTGCACGTAATGTAACTGTAGATAGTTTCTATATTGCGAAGTTTGAGGTGACTCAAGAATTGTTCGAATCGGTGATGGGTTCATCTCTCAGTTATTTCCAAAACCCACAAGTTCCGGTTAATAACCTTAGTTGGCAGCAAGCAAACTATTTTGTTGAGCAGTTGAATGAATTAACGGGTGAAGAATACCGTCTGCCTACTGAAGCTGAATGGGAATTTGCAGCCAAAGGTGGCAATAAAAGTAAAGGCTATACTTACAGTGGTTCCAATAACTTAGATGATGTTGCGTGGTACTCAGCAAATTCTAAAAATAGCGCACATCCAGTCGGGCTAAAGAAACCAAATGAACTAGGCTTATATGACATGACAGGAAACGTGGGCGAGTTTGTTATCGATGCCTTCGATGACACCTTCTACCGATTCGGTCCAACAGACAACCCTAACAACGCAAAACACAGCGACGTCGGTTTATCACACAAATCGGTTCGCGGTGGCAGCTTTGCTTATGACGAAAATGAATCTGAAAGTTACCGTCGTGACTTCGCAAGCCAATCGATCACTATGTCAGATATGGGGCTGCGTTTAGTTAAGGATGTGAACTAGCTAACGAAGCGAACTAACTAAAGATGCCGAAGGTTATGGTTCACTAATCGTCACCAACAATACTAAAAATACGATTCGCACTGCACACACGTTACAAATCTGGCCAAACGTTGGAAACCTGACCAAACATTAGAACTCAGCGGCAACAGTGAATAAGGAAACTCTATGCAATACACCAAGCTTTCAGGACTAACCCTCGCGTTACTCTGCGCTCTCCCAGCTTCAGCTGAGGAAAAGCCAAATCTAGTCCTTCAAATCACGGTAGATGGCCTGCGCGCAGATCTAATCGAACGATATAAGCACAACTTCGGTGAAGGCGGTTTCCGGTACTTAATGGATGATGGTACCTACTACACCAACGCAAACTACCAACATGGCAACACGGAAACGATCGTGGGCCATGTGTCGCTTGCAACAGGTGCTCCACCGAGCGTACACGGCATGGTAGGTAACGTTTGGTATGACCGTAGCGAAGAACGTTTGGTGTATAACGTAGAAGACGGTAACTACCAAATGCTGACCTCTGGTGCAGGTGTCGATAAAGCAACAGAGATCGACCCAACGCAGAAGACAGCACAAGGCGATGGCCGCTCTCCAGAGCCAATACTCTCCACCACGTTTGGTGACGAACTGACGATTTCCAATAGTGGCAAATCAAAAGTATTCGCTGTATCAGTGAAAGACCGCGGCGCAATCTCATTGGCAGGACACAGTGGTAAAGCCTTCTGGTTCTCCAAAGCACAATCGGAGTTTGTCACCAGTAACTATTACTATGACGAGTATCCAGATTGGGTATCACGCTGGAACGAGAAAGCGATTGCTGCTCAGTATTCCAAACAGAAATGGGAGCTCTCATTACCGCGTGATAAATACACGTTGCAAGAACACGATACCGAACACAAAGTGAAACTCGGTGACTTCCAACGCACCTTCCCTCATCCTTATGGCCCGGCAAGTTACAAGTACTACAGCACAACGCTAACCGTCAGCCCTGCTGGTGACGAAATCACAGAAAACTTTGCAAGCACACTGTTGATGCAAGAGAAGCTTGGCCAAGGCGACGTGACCGATTATCTGTCAGTGAGTTTCTCATCAAATGACTACGTGGTGCACCTTTACGGCCCTGAAAGCCTAGAAACAGAAGACAACCTTATCCGACTTGATAAGACTCTCGCTAAGCTTTTCAAAACCGTGGATAACCAAGTCGGGCTAGAAAACACATTGATTGTGCTGTCTGCCGACCACGGTGTACCTGAATCTTCACCTGCGGCAAATGCGCTTGGTTTCAATCAAGCTCAATACTTCAATAAAGACACACTACTCTCGAGTGGTGTTGAGAAACGATTGAAGGATGAATTTGGTTTAACCAAAGACGCGATTCGCTTGTACGCACAACCTTACATCTATCTGAATCATGATCTGATCGCTGAGAAGAAGCTTGATCTGGCTAAGGTCCAAGAAGCTATTGCGGATGAAATTGCAAAAGTGAAAGGTGTTGCGTTTGCTGTATCAAGTAGTGACATTGCGGCTAACCGAGTACCGGATACGCATGTGATGCAGCTAATTAAAAACAACTACCACCCTGCTCGTTCTGGAGACGTGTACGTAGTATTTGCACCGCGCAGCTACATTAACGACATGGAAGGCCTCCAAATTGCCTCTACACATGGTTCTCCGTGGAAATACGACACTCATGTGCCTGTGATCTTTGCAGGCTACGACGTTGAAGCTAAGAAGGTATCGCGACCAGTGACGCCATATGACATTGCGCCAACGCTTTCGAACAAACTGGGTATCACCCAACCAAGCGGGTCAATCGGAGAAGTGCTGCAAGAGATCACTGAGTAGACTCAATCTCTAAGGTTTCGTGAGCTAGATTTCGAATCCAGCACCCACTCAATAAAAGAGCCGTTTATCTGTTTCTGACTCACTAGGTCGAAACAAATAAGGTTCATCGCGCATTAGCGGGAACTAAAAACAAAAACGGTAGTAAGTGATATGGTTTAGTCGCCAAA
>NZ_JBFSVE010000066.1:0-26380 GCF_041467715.1 Vibrio sp. 10N.247.311.14 | reverse complement strand
TTGTACGGTGGTGTGAGAGGACGGAGGCCGTGAGGCCTCCTCCTACTCGATTTGGGCTAGGTGTTTACGCATTACCTATCTTGATTGAGCCTGATTCTCCTTCCTCAAGTTCTGTTGAAGCGATCAGTGAGCAGGCTATCTACACGGGCGAGTTCACTAAAGATCGACAAGACAGTGACTTTTTACACTGGGGAGAAGGCATCGTCTCAGTATCCGAAAGTGCGATCGCTTTTGAAGGTGAATTGGCGCCGGGGCCTGATTACAAGGTCTACCTCTCACCTAAGTTCATTGAAACCGAGCAAGCTTTCAATGAAAGCAAGAACGAGTTATTGAGAGTCGGAGATGTGAAAACATTCGACCGCTTTATGGTTGAGCTTCCCGAAGGTACTGATCTTAATCGATTTAATACGGTTGTGATTTGGTGTGAAACTTTTGGCCAATTTATTACTTCTGCCAAGATAAAATGATAGCCTTACCAATAGCTGATTTAGGCACGTAAAAAAGCGCTCTATTTTTGAGCGCTTTTTCATAGCGAAGTCTCCGCTAATCGTTGTAAAGCTCGTCGTTATAAAGCTAAAGGAATAAGTAATGGAAAAAGTGTGGCAAGTAATTGATTTTCTACTCGCTCATAAGTTTATTTTTAGTGCGTTGATTATCACTATTATATTAATCATTCGCCGAATCACCTTATCTCAAATAAGAGGTGATGTTGCTTTCCTTAGCGAAGACCAACGTAACTGGATGTCACGAACCAAAAACGGCACATTCGCGATTATTGTTGTAACGTTATTTGTGTTGTGGAAATCCGAAATCAGCGAGTTTGCGCTGTCAGTAACGGCCATTGCTGTTGCTATAGTCGTCGCATCTAAAGAGATCATTTTGTGTTTCACCGGTTCTATTCAACGTGCGAGTTCTCGTTCATTTAGAATCGGCGACTGGATCGAAGTGGGTAAAATCAGCGGTGAGGTGATTGAGCACAATTTGATGGCGACTGTGATTCAAGAAATCGATTTGTATCATGGGCAATATCACTTCACTGGCAAGACAGCCACGCTGCCTAATAGTATGTTCTTCACTTATCCGGTAAAGAACCTCAACTTCATGAAGCGCTATGTTTATCATAAGTTTTTTGTGACGGTGAAAGACTTTGTAAACCTATACCCTATGGTTCCGAGCCTTATTGTAAAAATTGAAGAGCATTGCGAAGAGTTTATCGATGTTGCCCGCCGTTACAACGGCGTGATCGAAAAGCACGCTGGCGTTGACTTACCGGGTTCTGAGCCTCACATCCATATCACGAGCAGTTCGACGGGTGAGCAAGAAGTACATTTTATGATTTTCTGCCCGACCGAAAAAGCGATTCATTTAGAGCAAGACATTCGCAAAGACTTTATGGAAGCATACGCTGAAGCGTTTCCTGCCAGCACTTAATTCTGCAGTCCGCTGAGTCCTAAACAAAAGAAAGCCGAGAGCGATAATATCGACTCTTGGCTTTTTTGTTCTTGTTATCTATTTCTGAGATTAGTCTAGGTCAGCGAGTGGCAGCCAATCGACTTGCACGCCAGCTTGCTCAAACATATCTTGGCTAACTTTGATTTTATCACCCCAGCGAGAAAGGAAATCTTCACTTTGCTCTGGGCAATGTACTGCTGAAATTCCTGTTTGAATGATTTTTGCTGCACAGTTCGGACAAGGGAAGTGGGTTACCCATATTTCACAACTGTCCAAATCACGCTTAGCGAATAGAATCGCATTTTCTTCAGCGTGAAGTGTCTTTAGGTACTTCATCTCTCTGTCATCAGTATCCGCACTATCAGACACGCCATGTGGGTAGCCATTAAAGCCAACGGAAACAATACGGTTGTGCTTAGTGATTACGGCGCCGACTTGAGTTGAAGGATCTTTACTCCAAGAACCGACCAATTCCGCCATTTGATAGAAACGTTTAGCCCATTTTGAAATCATGAGAATTCCTTAACAATTAAATGTGAATGCTTATCTGTCTGACAATACATTATGTTAGACAATATCCATAGAGAACAAAAGCTGAGAGGTTGATTTACTTAGGAATTGTAGCGTGTTTGTAATCACTTTATAAGCACTTGGTTTCAATTAACATATTGATACACTTTGACTAGTTATAATTGATATTCCTCGGACAATGGTAACGAGTGTGTTACGTAAATTTTATGCTGTTCAAATACTAATAAGTGACGGTATAACCATGCGTAAAAAGTTGATCCTTACGGCTCTTGCAAGCTCTCTTATTCTTGCTGGATGTGGGCAAGATGCTCAAAATGCTAAGCAAGCGCCTTTACCTCTCGTAGCTGTACAGGATGTTAGCGTTGTTTCTCACCAGCAAAGTAAGTCGTACATCGGTCGTATTGAAGCCGTTGAAGACACGGCTATCACAGCGCAAGTTTCGGGCTATCTACAAAGCCGTCATTTCAATGAAGGTCAAATGGTCGAAAAGGGCCAGCTGCTATATTCCATTGAGCCATCTTCGTTTGAAGCTGAAGTTGCAAGCGCAAAAGCGTCTGTTGCTCAAGCAAACGCGAACCTTAAGAAAGCCGAGCTTGATTTTAACCGTGGTAAAAACCTACTTCCGAAAGGCAGTATTTCTCAATCAGAATTCGATGCATTAACGGCAAACTTATTAGGCTCTCAAGCACAGCTTGAAGCCAGCCAAGCTCAGTTAAACGCCGCGAATGTCCAACTTTCTCATACCAAAATTATCGCGCCTTTCTCTGGAAGAATCAGTGACACTAAAGTAAGTAAAGGTGATCTGGTTTCACCGTCTTCAGGTGTATTGACGACTTTGGTTAGCCTAGATCCAATTCATGCATCGTTCAGCATTAGTGAGCGTGAGCGTATTGAGCTGGGTATGGACCGTATTGAAGGTGACGGCAGCAGCGACTCTGCAGGTGTTGAAGTTCAGATTATGCTTGAGAATGGTGAAGCGTTTGAACACCTAGGTCAGCTCGATTTTTTGGGTAACCGTATCAATCTCAATACCGGTACGATCGCGATGCGCGCAATCGCTGATAATCCGAATCAACGATTACTTCCTGGTCAACACGTTCGTGTGGATCTACGTGAAAAGCAATCTATTGATGTTGTGACTATCCCACGCCGAGCAGTACAAACCGACCTAGAAGGCGACTTTGTGATGGTACTGGTTGAAGGTGAAGCGGCACCAGTTGCTGAGCGCAGAAACATCGAGATGGGTCGTCAGGTTGAAGGTGGTGTAATTGTTCATTCTGGATTAGAGAAGAACGACTCAGTCATCACTCAAGGCTTACAGCGTGTCCGTAATGGTATGTCCGTTCGCATTCAACCTTCTGCTGAACAAGCTGAGTAAGGGGGCTATTTATGTTGAGTCGTTTCTTTATTCAAAGGCCTAAGTTTGCCCTTGTTATATCCATCATATTAACGCTGGCGGGTGCGATTTCTCTCGCTATCTTGCCGGTGGCTGAATATCCAAAAATTAGCCCACCGTCGGTCAGTGTGTCTGCATTCTATACGGGCGCAAGTGCTGAAGTGGTGGAGCAGGCGATAGCCGACCCCATAGAAACGTCGGTTAACGGCGTAGAAGATATGATCTACATGTCCTCTAAAAGTGCTAACGATGGTTCATACAACCTTAACGTGACCTTTGATGTCGGTACTGATGCTGATATGGCTCAGGTCAACGTGCAGAACCGTGTTGCTCAGATCGAATCGAAACTTCCACAAGAAGTAAGAATGGTGGGTGTAACGGTCAAGAAGCGTTCTCCTGACTTGCTGATGGTATTGAACTTCTACTCGCCGAACGGAGAGTATGACGATCAATTCTTGATCAACTACGTGAACTTGAACATTAAAGACCAATTGGCCCGTGTAAAGGGTATCAGTGAAGTTAACGTATTGGGTGGTGGCGAATACGCGATGCGTGTTTGGTTAGACCCTGAGAAAATGGCTAACCTCAATATAACCACCTCTGATGTGAATCGCGCCTTGGCTGAACAGAACGTTCAGGTAGCGGCTGGTCGTATTGGTGCTGCACCTTACAACAACGCACAAGAAGTGCAGTTCAACTTGGTAACCAAAGGCCGACTAGAAACGGCTGATGAGTTTGAAAATGTTGTACTTCGTGCAAACCAAGATGGTTCAACGGTTTATTTAAAAGACGTTTCACGCGTTGAGCTTGGTAAAAAGTTCTACGATGGCAATGGTAAATACCGTGGTCAAGACGCTTCAATCGTAACGTTGTCACTTCAATCAGACGCTAACGCGCTGGAAAGTGGTAAAGCGGTGATGGCGATGCTGGATAATTTAGGCAAAAATTTCCCTGAAGGCGTTGCTTATGAGGCGAGTTATGACACGACACTCTTCGTTGCAGAGTCGATCAAAGGCGTAGTAAAAACGCTAATTGAAGCGATCTTACTGGTTATCGCGGTAACGTATCTGTTCTTAGGTAGTGCGCGTGCGACTTTGATTCCGGTGGTTGCGATTCCTGTATCTTTGATTGGTACTTTTGCGGTCATGCAGATGACAGGCTTTACCATCAACACGGTGACTCTATTTGGTTTGATATTGGCGATTGGTATCGTAGTAGATGATGCGATCTTGGTTATTGAAAACGTTGATACCACGATGGCCAAAGACCCAACGATCTCACCGCGTAAAGCAACGCTTATCGCAATGAAGGAAGTAACGGGTCCGATTGTTACTTCGACGTTGGTACTGTTAGCGGTATTCATTCCAGTAGCTATGCTGCCAGGTATTACCGGTATCATGTATCGTCAGTTTGCTCTAACTATCTGTATCGCTGTTGTTATCTCTTCTATTAATGCTCTAACACTGTCACCTGCATTGTGTTCATTAGTTCTTAAGCAGGGCGGTGGTAATACGGCTCGTTGGTACCAAGCGTTTAACCGTGGTCTTGAATCAGTAACCAACAAATACGGTCAAATTGCAGGCTTCCTTGTGAAAAAGGGTGTTCTGCTGTTTACCTTCTTCGTTGTGGCGCTAGCAGCGGTAACTTACTTCGCGAAAACCACGTCTACGGCGTTCGTACCTCAAGAAGATAAGGGTATTTTACTGGTTAACGTTCAACTTCCTGATGCGGCTTCACTGTCTCGTACCGAGGATGTGACGAAGCAGTTGCTAGAGATGGTTGAACAAGAGCCTGGCGTTGACGGTGTAACACTGGTTAACGGCTATGCATTCATGACAGGCGCTTCTGCTTCGAATGGTGCGTCGATGTTCATCAAGCTCCACGATTGGGAGATGCGTAACGCACTGGATGGTCAACATTCTGCGCAAGCAATTTCGCAACGTATTAATGGCCGAGCAGCCACTGAATTACCTCAAGCTATCGTGTTTGCAATGGGACCTCCAGCAGTACCAGGTATGGGTGCAGCGTCTGGATTTGAGTTTGTTCTAGAAGATACATTAGGTCGTAGCCGTACTGATCTAGCGATGGTTATGAATGACGTGATTGCTGAGGCCACTAAACAGCCTGAGATATCACATACCTTCAGTACCTTCCGTGCCAATGTACCTCATTACTATGTCGACATTGACCGCGAGAAAGCGCAGCAACTTGGTATTCCGTTGTCGGAAATCTTCCAAACATTACAAGGTAACCTTGGTTCGTTGTACGTGAATGATTTCACCATGTTTGGTAAGAACTTCCGTGTCACCATGCAAGCTGACAGTGAACACCGTAGCAGCATGGATGACCTACAACGATTCCACGTGCGTTCGTCTAATGGCGAGATGATCCCGTTAAGCACATTGGTGACTTACGACCAGATCTTCGAACCTGATGTAGCATGGCGTTACAACATGTACCGCAGTGCAGTGATCCAAGGCCAACCAGCGCCGGGTTACTCAAGTGGTGATGCGATTGCGGCGATGGAACGTGTAGCTGCAGAAGTTCTGCCACAAGGTTACCAGTACGAATGGACAGGCATGGCTTACCAAGAAGTACTAGCAGGTAACCAAGCGATCTTTGCTTTCGCACTGGCTCTGATCTTCATCTACCTGTTTATGGTGGCTCAATACGAGAGTTGGACAATTCCGATTGCGATTATCCTCGTGGTACCTGTCGCAACCTTAGGCTCCTTCTTGGCATTGAATCTAACGGGCACTCCGCTGAACCTTTATGCACAAATAGGTTTGGTTCTCTTGATAGCCTTGGCCGCGAAGAACGCAATCTTGATTGTGGAATTCGCAAAGGTGGAGCGTGAAGAGAAAGACGCACCGATTGAAGATGCGGCGGTGAAGGGCGGTACACTGCGTTTCCGTGCTGTGAACATGACGTCTTGGTCGTTCATCTTAGGTATCTTCCCTCTTATCTTCGCTGCGGGCGCAGGTCACGTGAGTCAGAACTCTCTGGGTATTTCACTGATCGGCGGCCTGTTATGTGTATTACTGGCGGGTACGTTCCTAATCCCTGGCTTCTACGCATTCGTGCAACGTAAGCGTGAGAAAGCACACGGTGGTAATACCAAGCTGGTTCCGCTTGATGACGAATAGGGGATTGAATGTCTTGTAAGATTCGTCTCTTACAAGACCAACCCTTGGGAAATTAATTCCTTGTAAAAACTAAGGCTTAGCATTGCGCTAAGCCTTTTTTTATTCCACTGATGAATAAAAACGCCTTTTATATAAACAAATGTTTGTTATGTGATAGAGCTAACACTCTAATTTGGGTTTTGTAATAAAATGATGTTTTATTGGTAAGTGTATGTTTAATATGGTTTTAACAAAGTTCAGCTAACGGTTGTATGCTCGAAAACATTTGCACAATAGTGTGAAGTGTTTCAAAATTACGAAGTTATATTGAAATTTTTTGTGCATTGAGGTTCTTATGAAAGTCATTGATTTATTTAAACACCGAGGCGATAGCATGTCTTCGCAACACTCAGAGTTTATGCAATGGATGTCTCCAGCTCTTAGAGATTACTGGGGCGACTTTCTTAATCGTACGCAAAATAGCCATTTCTTTGCGTGGGTTCGTGATCACCACAAACCTGCTGTCAATGAAGATGCACCAGAGATGCCGGTGGAACAGCCGATCGTACTTAAGCCAGAAGCACAACTTGTGTTTGATGAGCTTAATCAACAGATCGGTGAAGTCATCCATACTGGCGACTGGATCAATGTAAGTCAAGACCGTATTAACCAGTTCGGCCTTGTTACTGAAGATATGCAGTGGATTCACACTGAGCCTGAAAAAGCGGAAACAGACTCTCCGTTCAAAACAACCATCGCACATGGTTTTTTAACTTTATCTCTGCTTCCTCGATTGACTGACAGTGTTGACCCTGACAAGTCTCAATTCCCAACAGCGAAGATGGTCGTAAACATTGGTCTTAACCAAGTACGTTTCCCATACCCTGTTAAATCGGGCAGTAATGTTCGTGCTAAAAGTACGCTAACAAAAGTAACGCCAATTAAGAAAGGCCTAGAGATTGAACGCGAAATTCGCGTCGAAATCGAAGGTATTCGTCGTCCTGGCGCAGTGATCGTTTCAGTGATTCAACTTCACTTCTAAACGAACCATATAGATTCAAAAAAAGAGAGAGCTTAATGCTCTCTCTTTTTTTTCATAAGATAAAACTCACTCACTTATTTAATGCGAGTGTAGCCGTACTCTTCGATAAGGTCTTGCCCTTGCTTTGACTTCACGAACTTGATGAAGTCTTTGCTCTCGTCAGAAACTGAGTCTGTCTTGTGCAGCAACAAGAATGGGCGAGCCAATTCATAGCTGTGGTTAGCAATGTTCTTAGATGTTGGCTCTACGCCTTCAAATGTAATTGCTTTAATCGAACGGTCGATTGAACCAACAGAGATAAAACCAATCGCGTGTGGGTTATGGTTAACAATCGTTTTAACCATGCTGTTGCTGTTTACAACCAAGTTATTTGGGTTGATGTCAGACACTAGACGGTCATTAATGATCTTCGTTAAACCAAGCAAGCTTTCGAAGCTATAGCGTGAGCCAGAAGACGCTTCGCGAGTCACCACTGCGATAGGCTGGTCTGCACCACCTATTGCTTTCCAGTTTGTGATTTTGCCCTTGTAGATATCAAACAGCTGCTCACGTGTAACGTTGCTTACAGCGTTTGAGCGGTTAGTTACTACAGCTAGGCCGTCAAAGGCAATTGGAAATACCTTCAACTTCTCGTCTTGTTCGCGGTCGGTTAAATAACGCGAGCTCATACCGATGTCAGAGACACCTTTATTAACCATGGTAATACCTGCTGTAGAACCAATGCCCTGAACCGCAATATAGTTATCAGGGTGAGTCTTGTTGTACTCCTCAGCTAATACATCCATCACTCGTGATACTGAAGTGGAGCCCGAAATAGTGGTTTCTTGTGCTAAAGCAGCATGAGAAGACAGGGCTAAGGATAAAAGAGAGGCAAGCGCGACTCGTAACATAAACAACTCCTAGTTAATAACATTTGTCGCATATGATAGGTCGGTTATATGACACTTTTGTGAAATTCCATACTCTCGATGTATAGCTGTTCGCTTGATGAGTCGTAGCTTTCTGGGTTTCCGAAAGCAAGATTCGTTTCTGGGAGCAGGGCAGGTATTTTGATTACGCTTGTTCGCTAAAATGTTTGTTGAGTCCTAAGCTAAGTAGAGGAATTCACTACTTAGAAGTTTCTATGAAGTTACAAGGGGTGTTATGTCCGTCATTCATATCGAGCTGAATCGTCTTTTAATTGGGGCCGAGAGGCTCTGTACATCTCGAAATCGAAGTTTACCTGTCGAGCTAGGCAAATCCCTATATGAAGAGTGTGAGGGTGGTGTGCTGTTTTCTCAGGCGCATTATCTACTCGACTCATCTCACAGTGATTATACAAACGAGATCGTCTGCGTGACTTTTGATGAGTCGCTGTCTTGTTGGTTAGTGATGGTGCCGCTTGAAGGGGATGTCGAAACCGACTCTGTGAATTGGGGGCCGTATCCGTACCTTCCTAAATCGAAGGATCTTGATGCTATTTTGGCGGAAATAGAAAAAGACCCTAAATCGTACTTCTGGTCATAGTCACTCTGTTTTCACGTTTGCTGGTGGCCTGCTCGCAAAGCTGAATCAATGAGTATCAAAACTCAACCACTGAATCCCAAAGCCAAATCATCTCATCCCACACCCAAGTGGCTTAATATTGAAGCCACTTGGTTTACACCAGTTCCCAACTAAGACGTCCACATCAATCTATCGCTTTGTTTCTTTAAACTTGCGGCTTTACGCTCTGCAGTTGTGCTTGTGCCACTAGCGATCGGAAGTCTTTTGGTGTTTTTCCGTGATACGTTTTAAAGGCCGTGCTGAAGTGAGCGGCACTTTTAAAGCCTGACTCATACGCGATTTGAGTGATCGACTTATCCGATGTTCTTAGCTGAGTGGCTGCATGAGCAATACGTTTTATCTTTAATAAGTTTGAGAACGACAGATCTTCAGCCGATAAGCGACGTTTAAGCGTAGCCGGTGACATTCCCATGTAACTGGCGAGCGTATCCAAAGAGATATTGTTTTCAATGTTTTGCTCGATGTAATGAATGACTCTTTGGGTCACGGTTAACCTTGAAGCTCGAGCAATAATAGCCAATAGAGCTGGGTACTGTTCCACCATCAAAGACAGCAAACTTAAGCCTAATTGAGTGAGTGCGTAGTCATTCTGAGAAGAAGAGTTGGCCAGTGACATGATGAGATCTTTCAACTGACAGAGCTCAGTATCCGTTTGATTGAACTTAATGTACTTGTCTGGGATTCGAGCGGACTCTAAATCGCTGAACTGATTAATGAACTTTTGAAAGATAGCCAAATCAAAATCTAAGCAGGTTGCGCTGAATTCGCCATTTTCAGTGTTAACCGTGATGTCTTTAATCTGACCAGAATTGTAAAGGGTGAAATCTCCCGCTTGCAACGAGGCTTGAGTACCATTGGGCAACACAAAAGAAATGCTGCCTTTCGACACTATAAAGATACCGTTTTTAGAGGCAGGATAACGTTCTCGTCTCCTGGGAATGAAGTTTCTGAACTGAGTAACTGTGATTGATGACATAGTGAGCTTCTTTGACGTTGTAAATTGATTGCTTATTGATTGTTTTTTTTAAGTATTGTTTAAGCATGAGACATTTACAAAAAAGGCGCTAATAATTAGCGCCTTTAGAAGTGAACCTTTGAAGCTTTTGACCTTGATAGCTTTGACCTTGAAAGCCGTAACCTTGAAAGCTGTAGCTGTTAAAGCCTTTAAGCTTCGGTTTCGTTTGTCGTTTCAGGCTCGCTAGGCAAGTCCGCAAATACTTGAGTAGGTTTTGCTACTAAGTTACGGTTTTCCTGATTAACTTCAGAGAGAACTACTTCTAAAACGTCTCCCAGTTTGTATACCATTTCTTTATCGATAGATACAGTACCCATATCACCGTTGCACTCTATTCTTTCTTTATTATTAAGAATGAGAGATCCAGGGATAAATGCAGCAGCACCATTTTCAAGTAAACGTACACGCATACCTGCACGGTTAATATCGAAAATCTCAGCTTGGAAACGAGTTTCTTCTGCTGGAGCATTGGCTAGAGTGCGAGCATACAACCAATCGCCAACATTACGCTCAGCCATGCCGTGGTGACGGCGGTGCAGGGCAAGTTCATCACCGATAGTTTCATCTGGTGTTTGAATTGGCGCTTTACCTAAGATGTGTGCTTTAAGCATACGGTGGTTAATCATGTCGCCATATTTACGAATTGGAGAAGTCCAAGTTGCGTAAATATCTAATCCCATCGCGTAGTGCGGTGCAGGCTCATTGCTGATCTCGCTATACGCTTGGAATTTACGAATACGGTTGTCGTAGTAGCTGTTATCTAAAGAACCTAACCAACGACGTAGAGTAGCAAAACCTTCTAGAGAAATGATTTGCTCTTCAGTGAACGGCGTTTCCGCTTGCGGGTTTACCAGTTCAAGAACGTCGGAGATTTTCTCAGCCTTGAAACCAGAATGGCAGTTAAACACACCTTGGTTGAAGCTCTCTTTTAGTACTCGGCCCGCACAGATGTTCGCGCTGATCATTGATTCTTCAACCAGCTTGTTTGCGCTACGACGCATGTCAGCGTGGATAGCGACAACATCGTTATCTTCGCTCAGTTCAAAGCGGTAGTCAGGGCGATCTGGGAACACAACAGCGTTTGCTGAGCGCCATGCTGAACGTGCTTGAGCAAATTGGTGAAGATCAGAAACAATTGCAGCAATCTCTTCTGATGGTTGCCATTTCTCTGATGCACCTGTTTCTAGCCAGTCTGATACGTTGTCGTAAGCAAGACGAGCATGAGATTTGATGTTTGCAGCGAAGAAGTTAATGTCATCACCGATAACGCCATCTTTAGATACCGTTACTGTGCAGCAAAGTGCAGGACGAACTTCGTTCTCGATCAGTGAACATAGGTTGTCAGCAAGATCACGAGGCAACATTGGGATGTTGCGACCAGGAAGGTAGATAGTGAAACCGCGCTCGCGTGCCACTTTATCCATCGCATCATCTGGAGAGATGTAAGCCGTTGGATCAGCAATTGCGATAGTCAGTTCAAAATCACCGTTCTCTTTCTTCTTCGCGTAAAGCGCGTCATCCATATCTTTTGTGCTTTCGCCATCGATAGTCACAAAAGGGACGTGCGTCATGTCTACACGTTCAAGATCGGCGTCATCGTTGATTAGCCAGTTGTCGATGCCTTCAGGCTCACTGTTTGGTAGATCGTTTTGTGCCAGCGTTACCCACCAAGGTGCAATCTTGTCGTCAGCGTCTGTGATTTTCTCAGAGATCTGAGCCAAGAATCCGTTGTCACCTTTTAATGGGTGTTGAACGATATGAGCAACAACCCAGTCACCTTCTTTAAGCGTTTCAGGGTTTAGACCCTTCATTGCTTTCGCTTTAAGTTGCAGTTTTTTGAGCTGCGGGTGATCAGGAACAACGTTCAATCGGCCTTTGAAAAGCTTAACTCGTGCAATAAAGCGAGTAAGACCTTGTTCAACCAATTCCTCAGGCTCTGCTACTTCGCGCTCTTTCTCTGTACGAATGATGGCAATCACCTTGTCACCGTGCACACATTTCTTCATGTACGGAGGCGGGATAAAGAAGCTTGTTTTGCTATCAACTTCGAGAAAACCAAAACCTTTTTCAGTGGCTTTGATGGTACCTTCCTTTTTAGGGAGGGTTTCTTGGATTTGCTGCTTGAGCTGAGCGAGTAGAGGATTATCTTGAAACATTTTGACTTTTATCTATCGAGGACAATTGAGCACACTATAATCATTGCGAGGCTTGATTACTACTTAAAGGCGAAGTGAGCGTTAATTAATTGCCCTCTTATTTAACTAGGTCAATTTGCTAGGAGATGGGTGCTGTGACGAGATATTCATCAAGTTTTGACGATATGATAACCAGTATTGATGTAAAAGCGAAAAATATGTGATGTATTTCAATTTTTTCTGGATTTTTTTATGCATTTAGGGAATAATCCGCCTCCCTTAGACGTCCCTAATGGCTTGAAGTGTTTTATTACTGCTTCGTAACTCTGAATGGAATCAGTATCTGATTGGATCAGTATTGGAATTGATAGAGCTCCCGGGACCTTTTGTTTACTTATATATAGTGGGATCCCAATGTCCGAATCTGTAATTCAATTTAATGAATTAGCCCTAAACGATAACATTCTTTCAGCTCTTGATAGCATGGGTTTCGTTTCTCCGACTCCAATCCAAGCAGCAGCTATTCCTCTTCTTCTTGAAGGCCGTGACGCACTAGGTAAAGCACAGACTGGTACTGGTAAAACAGCAGCATTCTCTCTGCCTTTACTTAACAAAATCAACCTGAACCAACACAAACCACAAGCAATCATCATGGCTCCTACTCGTGAGCTAGCGATTCAAGTTGCTGCGGAAATCAAAAACCTTGGCCGTGATATCAAAGGTCTTAAAGTTATTGAAATCTACGGTGGTGCTTCAATTGTTGACCAAATGCGTGCTCTAAGCCGCGGTGCTCACATTGTTGTTGGTACTCCAGGTCGTGTTAAAGACTTACTAACTCGTGACCGTCTACACCTAGATGAAGCACACACATTTGTTCTTGATGAAGCAGATGAAATGCTGAAAATGGGCTTCGTAGATGACGTTACTTGGATCCTAGAGCAAGCTCCAGAATCTGCACAACGTGTACTTTTCTCTGCAACTATGCCTCCAATGGTTAAGACTATTGTTGACCGTTACCTACGTAACCCGGCTAAAGTTGACGTTGCTGGTACTAACCACACAGTTGATAAAGTAGCGCAGAACTTCTGGGTTGTTAAAGGCGTAGAAAAAGACGAAGCAATGTCTCGTCTTCTAGAAACCGAAGAAACTGACGCGTCAATCGTATTCGTACGTACTCGTCAAGACACTGAGCGTCTAGCTGATTGGCTATCTGCACGTGGCTTCAAAGCTGCTGCACTGCACGGTGATATTCCTCAGTCTCTACGTGAGCGTACTGTTGATCACATCAAACAAGGTGTTATCGACATCCTAGTTGCAACTGACGTTGTAGCTCGTGGTCTTGATGTTCCACGTATCACTCACGTATTCAACTACGACATCCCATTCGATGTTGAATCTTACATCCACCGTATTGGTCGTACTGGCCGTGCTGGACGTAAAGGTAAAGCGATCCTACTAGTTCGCACTAACCAAATTCGCATGCTTCGCACAATCGAGCGCGTAACTAAGTCTCAAATGGAAGAAATTCAACTTCCTCTACGTGACCAAGTTGCTGCTGCACGTGTTGCTAAGCTTGGCGCTGAACTTGAAACTGAGAAAGAAAGCAAAGCACTAGAAAACTTTGCAGGTCTTATCTCTACTCTTCAAGAGTCTCTAGAAGTTGATGCTGCTACTCTAGCTGCAATGCTTCTTAAGCGTCAGCAAGGTAAGAGCCCACTATTCTACGTTGGCGAAGACCCAATGATCGCTGCTATTGAGCGTGATAAGAACCGTCGCAAAGAGCGTCGTGAAGATCGTGACAACGGCCGTGACGGTGGTGGTCGCAACTTCAATACTCAAGATTGGGATACTTACCAACTACAAGTTGGCCGTGAGCAAGGCGTTCAGGTTAAAGACATCGTTGGCGCACTAGCAAACGAACTTGGCCTAACTAAAGGTTCTATCGGTGCTATCAAGCTAGACCAAGGTTCTACTTACGTTCAACTGCCAAAAGCAATGAACTCTGAAACTGCTGGTAAGCTAAGCAAACTTCGCATTCGTCAAAAAGAAGCTGGCGCTGTAGTTGTTGATTTCAATGACTTCCGTGAGCCTCGTCGTGGCGGCGGCGGTCGTGATGGCAACCGTGGTGGCAACCGTGGCGGTCGTGATGGTGGCGGCTACCGTGGTAACCGTGAAGGCGGCAACCGCGAAGGCGGCAACCGCGAAGGCGGTCGTGGTGGATACCGTGGCAACCGTGATGGTGCTCGCGATGGTAACTCTGCTGGCGGACGTGATGGCGAACGTCGTTTCGACCGTAACCGTGGTGGCGATCACCGTGGTAACTTCCGTGGCGAACGTGGCCATGGTAACGGCAATGGCGGTGGTAACCGTGGTCGTCGTCCAGAGCGCAACGAAGGTTAATCAACCTGTCGCTTAGACGCTTTAGGTCTAGACACTGAATTTAAAAGCCGAGCGTAATGCTCGGCTTTTTTGTGCCTGCTATTTGAACTTAAGCTTTGGTTGGCTCGATATTCGTAGCTAACTTACTTTAATCAAGCTTCGTTCCTGAAACTATGCTTCGTCCATGAAACTAAGCATCGCGCCTAGAACGAATGTTAGTGCCAAAACTTAGCTGTATCGCGTTCTAAGCCTATAGCAAAAGAACGTGCTACAAGATGCTAAAACAAAGAGTGAAGGCTATCTAAGCGTCGTTACAGTGCATCTATTCGTAGAGTTGTGCTCGAAGGCAATCAAAATAAGATCAGATCACTATTCTCAACTTCAGTGAGCTTTTTGATGCAAACACTGAGCAATTGAGAAATCGAGCAAAAAGTTATCGGTAATGATAAGCAGACGAAAGGGAAGGGTGGTTGTTTTTCAAGCGGATTACCTGCATTTGTTCGAGTCGCTTTAATTAACTGAATCAAGTTAAAAATAACGTGAGCACTCGTTTGCGTCACCTGTTCATTAATTTTCTTATTCAACTATTTTTTAATTCCGCTCTCGAAATAAATAATTTAATGACCAAGATCAACTTAATTGTGTTCATTTAGTGATTTTTTCAAAACAAAAGTTGAAAGATTCAAAAATTATTGAATAATGGACTTAACTAAAATTGAAGTAAACACTTCATCCAATTCGTACTGAAACAGGATCCATATCCAATGTCTAATTCGTTTGTTCTGGTTATTAACTCGGGTAGTTCATCCCTAAAATTTGCTGTAATCGATTCTGTTTCTGGTGAAGCAGTATTAAGTGGCCTAGGGGAGTGTTTTGGTCTTGAAGATGCTCGTATGAGCTGGAAATTCCAAGGCGAGAAAACTGAAATTGCCATTCAAGGTGAAGATAACCACCACAAAATTGCCATTGGCAAATTGGTTGGCCTGATGGAAGACCTAGGCTTCACGGCTGATATCGTGGCTATCGGTCACCGTATCGTTCACGGCGGTGAGAAGTTCACTCAAACGGTTCGCATTACTGAAGAAGTAACGAACGAAATTGAAAGCCTATCTGACCTAGCTCCACTTCATAACCCAGCAGGTGCTATCGGTATCCGTGCTGCAATTGAAGCTTTCCCTTCTCTACCTCAGTTCGCTGTATTTGATACTGCTTTCCACCAAACAATGCCTCAACGTGCATTCACTGGTGCAATCGCAAAAGAGCTATACACAGACTTCGGCGTACGTCGTTACGGTTTCCACGGTACGAGCCACTACTTCGTTAGCCGTGAAGCTGCGAAGATGGTTAACAAGCCTATCGAAAAATCTAGCTTTATCTCTGTTCACCTAGGTAATGGCGCATCTGTATGTGCAATCAAAGACGGTAACAGTGTTGATACTTCAATGGGCTTCACACCACTTTCTGGCCTAATGATGGGCACACGTTGTGGTGACCTAGACCCAGGCATCATCGAATACCTACTTAAGAAAGGCTGGTCACAAGAGCAAGTATTTAACTCTCTAAACAAGGAGTCTGGCTTCCTTGGCGTGTCTGGTCTTACGAGCGATGCTCGTGGCATCTTAGAAGCAATGGAAGAGGGCCATGAAGGCGCTAAGCTTGCGTTTGAGGTGTTTACTTACCGCGTATCAAAATACATTGCTTCTTACCTTGCAACGCTAGATTCTTTAGACGGCATCATCTTCACTGGTGGTATCGGTGAGAACTCTCTACCAATTCGTCGTGAAATCCTAAACAACCTTAAGATTCTAGGTTTCGTTGAAGATGTAGCAGGTAACGAATCTGCTCGCTTTGGTGCTGAAGGCATCATCGGTAAGTCTGAAATGCTAAACGCATTAGCAATGGTTATCCCAACCAATGAAGAATTCGTGATTGCTCAACAGTCGGTAGAACTACTGTAATTTACTTTAAAAACAGATGGTTAAAAGCGAGCTTAGTGCTCGCTTTTTTTGTGCTCATATGTTGGATAGGCCATCGCAAAGCACGCGAATGCCGAGCACTCATCGCTCCCTACATTGACTGCTGCAATTCACTTTTTAGCTCCAAACTAGTGAGGTTAGTGTTGGCTTGTTTATGCCCAGACTTTTCTAAGCGCGATCATTGCTTGCCCCATTTCATATATGGAATCCACGTATTTACAAAGTGATTTTGGCAATAAAAGTTAAGATGCGGTCGTATATTCGGCTTCTTATTGAAGGAGCTACCCTCTAGCCTTTGATGTTTTGCGCACCTACTGTCCTTATCGCGCTAGCAGCTTTTTACAGCATGACAGAATGGCCAGGTTCTCAGTAGGTTGGTCTTACCTTTTATGCATCATCATTTTGTAAAATTTAAAAATTTGGTAGTGATTAATGAGTGAGTAATACTGGTTTATATTCAGTCTCATACCGAAGCATTGCCCACGCAGTACGTACCACTTTGTTAGCCAGTGCAATGCAGGCCTTCTTGAAGCCGATACGATCTATGATGCTCCTCAACCAAGCGTCCTTCTGAGTCTTCGGTTTTTCGGGTAGTCGCCCAACGTATGACATTGCGCCAAGATAAAGAAGCGAGCGTAGCTCCTTCACACCACCGCATTTATCGATCCCAATCATAAAAACTTTGCCTCCTGAACTGTGCTGTTTAGGTGTAAGACCAACAAATGCTCAAGCTTGTCTTCCATTCTTGAACTGCTTTCCATCACCAAGAGTTGTATAGAGCATCGCAGCAGTTGTTTCATGCCCATTAATCGTTGGCACGGCTCTATCTGACGGGTTAAAGCATTTTTCTCTTTTTCGAATGCGATGAGTTTTGCTTTAAGTTCTTTATATTGCTCCCAAAGCATCGACAGAACGGATACGACATTGGAGGGTATTGGTGTATCGCCATCAAGCACGGTTTGAATCGACGCTTTTAAGCCTTTTTCACCTCTAGGGTTTGCTATCCCGTAGCCCAAAATTGTCCCTCTAATGTGAAGAGCTAGGGAAACAACACTACGAGATAAGAATCTACGGCTAGTTTCTAAAGAATGCATAGCTTGTTGTTCCAATGACTTTGGACGACTGTACTTGATACCAATTTGTATAGCGGCGTTAGCGATGGCGAGAGCATCATTATGATCCGTTTTATGACCTTCTAGGTATCCTTTCACCTTCTTAGGGTTAATGATTCGGACTTCATGCCCAAGTTTTTCTGCTAATTGCCCCCAGTAATGGCAACCGCAACAACCTTCCATGGCGACAATCGAAGGCTTAGCCTTTGCCAAGAACTCTTTCATCTTCTGGCGACTCAGAGGTTTATTGGACATTAGCTCACCATGAATGCTGATATGGCAGGTTTGAAGAACATTTTTTGCTAAGTCGATAGCGATAACATTTTTAGTCAACATATTGGAACCCTCGGTTTTTTCTCACACTCCTAAGTCTAGATTGCTAAGGAGGGAGTGGATTCCATACATCACGTTAAAGTATTTACTCATTCCAGAGTAAGATCGCAGTCGTTCCTTAGGATATGTAATGTGACCAGCCATAGATGCAGGCAATATCAATTTATAGGATCTCATCGTCATCCCAATCCCAGTCAATTTGGGAAATGTCACGGGAGACTTTGTGTAAATACCACCCGAGCAAAGCGACAATAGAAAGGATTAAAACTATAAAGGTTAAAAGCATATCCTACCCTTAGAGTTTGTATGAGACGTAACTACTAGGCTTACCATGGCAATTGAGTGCCATCGTAGACAAAAAATGAACCTGAATGCTTAAGTTTTAAATTGTCGATAACATTAAGCATGCCTGTAACACTCTCTTTTACTGTTACCTTGCCTTCCTTTCCACCCATATCGGTTTTTACCCAACCTGGATGAATTGCCATGGTCTTCACTCCCGCTTCGGATAATTCACAGGCTAGAGATTTAATTATTTGGTTGAGGGCCGCTTTTGATGCTCGATAGCTGTATCGTCCCCCTGAGCGGTTATCATCAATACTGGCCAGTATTGAGGTCATCCCGATTATGGTTTTATCTTGGCCGGCTAGAATATTATTGAGCAAGGCCTGCGTGATTAACATGGGTGCGATGGTATTGACCTTTAACACCTCTAGCCATCTTTGCTGATCCATATTGCCTAAGTTGTCACATCCTTCACCACTCACCCCAGCATTATGAATAAGTACATCAATAGGTTGCTCTTTAAACACCTCAGTTAAAGCGAGAATATCTGTTTCATGACTAACATCTAGAGCATAAGGGCGAATGGTTGAATACTGTTGTGCTAACAGGGTTAACTCATGCGCTGAATCAATATCGCGACAGCAAGCGATGACCTTGTAATGTCGCTGTGCATATTGCTTTGCAAGCTCTAATCCTAAGCCACGATTAGCTCCAGTAATAAAAACGGTTTTCATTGAGTGCCTCTTATCAGTTTCAATCTTGTCTAATACCAATCAATATAAGTTGCGAAAAGCTGGCCAATGCTGCTGCATTGACCAGCTCTAAGGGTAAGAGTCGTGTTTATTTCATTAATACATTTTTACCATTAACTTTCTGCACGCTTATCAAGACGGCCACTAAAGCGGGTCAAAGCAAGCGCTATCAGTACAACTACTGCACCTACCCAAGGTGTATGCATTAAGCCTGCTTCAGCGACAACCATCCCTCCGCCCCATGAACCAAGTGCAATACCAACGTTAAAGGCGGCAATGTTTAAACCGGAAGCAACATCCACTGCATCTGGTGTATATTTTTCAGCAAGTTTCACTACATATACTTGTAAACCTGGAACATTACCGAATGCAAATGCCCCCCAAACTAAAATCGTGGCTACCGCGGCAATAGGGTTAACGGCGGTAAAATTGAACACGATAAGCACAGCTGCAAGACCAGTAAAAATAATGCTAAGGGCTTTTATTGGGCCCATTTTATCGGCCATTTTTCCGCCCCAAATATTACCAATCGCAACTGAGACTCCATAAACCAACATAATTAAACTAATTGCATTCGCACTAAAGCCAGTTTCTTGCTGCAAAATAGGAGCAAGGAAAGTGAATGCTGTAAAAGTGCCGCCATAACCCAGTGCAGTAATCGCATAAACCAGTAATAATCTAGGTTGAGTTAATACCTTAAGCTGCGATGAAAGCTTAGCTGCAGCAGGTTGTTTTAAGTTATTTGGTACTAAGAAAGCACTACCAATTAATGCGATTAAACCTAATAGCGCAACAACTAAGAAGGTTGATTGCCAGCCAAAGGTTTGACCTATGTATGTCCCAAGCGGCACGCCTGTGACTAACGCCACGGTTAAACCAGTGAACATAATCGCAATGGCGCTGGCGGCTTTTTCTTTTGGTACCAGACCGGTAGCAATGGTTGAACCAATGGAGAAAAATACACCATGGGCTAAACCTGTCAAAATACGAGCGATAATCAGGGTGTTATATCCAGGTGCTTGCCATGCAACTAAGTTACCGACAACAAACAGTGACATGACGGTAATCAATACGTGTTTACGATTCCACTTTCCTGTTAAAGCCGTTAAAACCGGGGCGCCAATGGCAACACCAAGTGCATAAAGGCTAACCAGCAAGCCTGCTGAAGGCAGTGATATATTTAGGTCGGAGGCCATGGTCGGGAGTAGCCCCACGATCACAAACTCCGTTGTTCCAATAGCAAAGGCGCTGAGCGTCAATGCAAGAAGTGCTAAAGGCATAATATTTACTCTCTGTTGTTTGAAAATGACCAGCAATAGCCGATGTATTGGTCGCTATGCCGTCGCGTTGTTAATTGATGGGGGGCATTTTGCATTAAAGATGTTTTGTGAAAAACAGAGGTTTTTACAAATGATATTTGTTATAAATGCAATAAAGCTGATGAGCGATTGGATAAAATTGAGGGAAATAGCATGCGAACAAAATCTGATGATTTAGCCATTTTACTAGCTGTAGTCGATACCGGAGGTTTTTCAGCGGCAGCAGAGAGCCTAGATATCCAAGTCGCGCGAGTATCCAGAGCGGTCAGTAAAGTGGAGAGTCAACTTGGGGTCACTATTCTAAACCGAACCACTAGACGTATTGAATTAACCGATGAAGGACGCCAGTTCATTGACTCTATGCGGGTGGGGTTAATGCAATTACAGCAGGCGGAAGAAGATATTATTTCCCGTGGGGAATTGCCCAAAGGCCGTTTACGTGTCGACGCGGCTAGTCCGTTTGTGTTTCATCAACTGGTGCCATTGGTGCAGTCATTTAATCAAGCCTATCCCGATATTGAGCTAGAAATAACTTCCAATGAAGGCATTGTGGATTTACTAGAAAAGAAAACCGATTTAGCAATCCGTATTGGTACGTTGAGCGATTCAACGCTACATGCTCGGTCGCTGGGTCGAAGCCCCTTGTATATTGTGGCTTCACCAGAATATATCTCAAAACGCGGGCTCCCCACTAAAAGCAGCGATCTTGCTCAGCATAATCTCATTGGATTTGTCGCCCCCAAAATTTTGAATGACTGGCCTTTAAAAGGTTTTACCCAACTAGACGCTTTGATGTCATCAAGTAATGGCGAAACCATTCGACAAATTGTGTTGGCAGGAAATGGCATTGCATGTCTATCAGGGTTTATGGTGAATAAAGATATTGCCGAAGGACGTTTAATCTCGCTGTTGGAGAGCGAAAAAATCAGTCATCCACGAAGAGAACAAGTCAACGCTGTGTATTATAAGACTTCTTCTGTGGCCAAGCGGATCTCCGCTTTTATTGATTTTATTAAGCCAAAGCTAACCCTGTAACCCGCTTAAACAAGCTGATTGTTGCAATTTATACAAATATTATTTGCCTTTATTGCTATAAATGATTGGTGACTCATTTGCTAGTATGCCCTTATCAAATGAAGAGGGCTCAACTATGTCACTATCACTATTTAAACCATTCACATTGGGTGGACTCACACTCAAAAACCGCATTGTCATGCCACCGATGACGCGTTCAAGAGCCAGTCAGCCTGGTGATGTCGCAAATGATATGATGGCAACCTATTACGCTCAGCGTGCCAGTGCAGGATTGATTGTGTCTGAAGGTACGCAAATTTCAGCGACGGCAAAAGGCTATGCATGGACCCCAGGTATTTACACACCTGAGCAGATCGCAGGCTGGCGTAAAGTAACTCAAGCAGTGCATGCAGAAAATGGCGCAATTTTCGCTCAGCTCTGGCATGTGGGCAGAGTCACTCACACAGATAACATCGGTGGTGAGCAACCGATTTCTTCATCAGCGTTAAAAGCGGAAAACGTAAAAGTATTCGTTGATAATGGCAGTGATGAACCAGGTTTTGTTGATGTCGTGCAGCCTAGAGCAATGACAAAAGCAGATATTCAACAAGTCATTGCAGATTATCGTCAAGCGGCATTGAATGCGATTGAAGCAGGTTTTGATGGCATTGAACTGCATGCGGCGAATGGTTATTTGATCAACCAATTCATTGACTCCGAAGCTAACAACCGCAGTGATGAATACGGCGGTAGCCTGGAAAATCGTCTTCGTTTTCTTGATGAAGTCGTTGCAGCAATGGTGGACGCAATTGGCGCTAACCGCGTTGGTGTGCGCTTGGCACCTTTAACAACCCTCAATGGTACTGTTGATGCTAACCCTATTGAGACTTATACCGCTGCCGCAGCGTTACTCAATAAACATCATATCGTGTACCTACATATTGCTGAAGTCGATTGGGATGATGCACCAGATACACCCGTCTCATTCAAACGTGCAATGCGCAATGCTTTTCAAGGCGTGCTGATCTACGCAGGTCGTTATAATGCGGAAAAAGCAAAGCAAGCTATTGATGACGGACTGGCTGATATGATCGGCTTTGGTCGACCTTTTGTGGCGAATCCCGATCTTCCTGAACGTCTACTTCACGGCTACCCATTGGCAGAGCATGATCCAAACACCTTGTTTGGTGGTGGTGAGAAAGGTCTGATTGATTATCCAACGTATAAAGCTTAAGGGGGTAAGTATGTTTAAGGTATTTAAAGGTCACGGACTTGAGACTAGAAACCGTATCGCGATGGCGCCGATGACTCGTTCACGCACGTCTCAACCTGGTGATGTACCAAACGAGATGATGGCAACCTACTACCGTCAGCGTGCCAGTGCTGGACTCATTGTATCAGAGGGCACCCCGATCTCAGCGGCTGCACGAGGTTATTCGATGACTCCGGGCATTTATACCCCAGAACACATCGAAGGCTGGAAAAAAACCACCCAAGCTGTGCATCAAGATGGCGGGAAAATATTTACTCAACTTTGGCATGTGGGGCGACGCAGTCATTCTGATATTTCAGGTACTAAGCCGTTAGCCCCATCAGCGATTAAAATCCCAGATCAAGTATTTGGCCCACTAGCTGAAGGTGGCTTTGGGATGATTGAAACTGAAACGCCACGGGAGATGACGCTGCAAGACATTAAGAGCACGATTGCGGATTTTGTACAAGCGGGCAAAAACGCCATTGAAGCTGGTTTTGATGGCGTGGAAATTCATGCTGCGCATGGTTACTTGTTTGATACCTTTTTACGCTTAGAAAGCAACCAAAGAAGTGATCAATATGGTGGCAGCCAAGAGAATCGCATGCGCTTTTTGGTTGATACGTTGCAAGCACTTACCGACGAAATTGGTGGGGAAAGAGTTGCGGTTCGTCTGTCTCCTCATATCGGAGAGGGTTTTGCTGGGGATGATGTTGAAATTGTTCCGCTAACGTTAGCATTGCTGGAAAAACTACAACTGATGAACCTTGCGTATGTGCATTTTTCAGAAAACATATCACGCTATGTAGAGGTGCCTGAAGAGTTTCGCCAGCAAGTACGCCGAATATACTCTAATCCAATCATGGTTGCAGGAAAGTTGACCAAGCAATCTGCCCAACAGTTGCTAGATAAGCAGTATGCTGATTTCGTTGCCTTTGGTACTCCTTTTGTAACGAACCCTGATTTAGTCGCCCGATTTGCTCATGATTTACCATTGGCCGAGTTTGATGCCGATGCTAGGTTGACCTTGTATGGGGGCGGAGCCGAAGGCTACGTCGATTATCCAACTTATCAAGCCTAATACACCAGGTACCAAGGACGATAACTCTTTGGTGCCTTACCTTTTCATTAAGCGAGTGGAAGTGATATGGAACCCTATCGAATTTGGCAATATCAAACTGAGAAACACAGTCTTGTTTTAGGTAAGGCTGAAAGAGCAGCTTTAGATGACAGCGAAATCTTAGTACAAAACAAAGCGATTGGTATTAACCCTGTGGATTGGAAATTTATTAAAGCCAATCCTTTAAATTGGCCGAATGGCCATGTTCCAGGTGTTGATGGTGCAGGCGTCGTCGTACAAGTAGGTTCTAAAGTTGATCCCAGTCTAATTGGCCGTCGAGTGGCATATCATGGTTCACTAAATCGCCATGGTAGCTTCGCTAAATATACTGTTTTGAACGTTGAGCGAGTGATGACACTACCTGAGAGCCTATCTTTTGAACTTGCCGCGGCACTGCCTTGTCCGATGCTAACTGCGTGGCAAGCATTTGAAAAAATTCCATTAACCCAACAAAGAGAAGTGCTTGTCGTTGGTTTTGGCGCGGTGAATAATTTGTTATCCCAGATCCTTGTCAGAGCGGGTTATATCGTTGATGTTGTCTCCGCGAGTCTGAGCGAAGAGCGAGCCAAAAGCTTAGGTATTCGCCAAGTTTATCGGGAGCAATCTCAAATCGACATGAAATACTTCGCCACTTTTGATGCGGTGAGTGGGGAAAATGCCGCCCATTTAGTGCCGCTGTTAAGAGCGAATGGACATATTGTCTGCATTCAAGATCGTATTGCTAAACCCATTGACCCTCCATTTACGCGCACTATTTCTTACCACGAAATAGCCCTTGGAGCGTTACATAATTTTGGTGATAAAGATGATTGGCATACATTAATGCAAAATGGTGAAGCGCTGCTTGAGCGTATTGAAAATGGGAGTGTTGAAGTTAGTATTCCTGTCACTTTTAAATTCGAGCAGATGCTTGATGCGTTGAAACACAGTGAAACCACAAAACGAAAAACCGTGATTACATTGAGTTAGACTGCGCAATTTATCCTTTTGCTGGGAGTCACATAGCGCTTACTTCCTACACTTTGCTTGGATAGTTGTTCTAATTGCTGATATTGAGTAAGACTCATCTTTGCAACGTCGTTTAAAATTGTGGTCTAAATAATTTTGACCACACTCTTACTAGCAGATGCGATACTAATAGCAATCTAACCAACGAAGAATTCGTGATTGCTCAATAGTCGGTAGAACTACTGTAATTTACTTTAAAAACAGATGGTTAAAAGCGAGCTTAGTGCTCGCTTTTTTTGTGCTCATATGTTGGATAGACCATCGCTAAGTGGCCTTATAGCGAGATAGTCAAAACTCATTCTATTGATTTCGGCAAATCATTTTGTAGCTTCAAACTAGTGATGTTAGGGCTGGCTTGTGATGCCCCAAAAACGCCTAGAATTGAACTTGCAAGGTTTCAGATACAAAAAGTAATAGATGCGACGATCTAGCCCCATCGCCCTCAATGAAATTAAGACTATTGCTTGAATGTAGTGCGCCACTGAATCGGCGATACATGAAAAGCCGATTTAAAGTGCTTTCTGAATACACTGTCAGAGCCAAAACCCGCTTGCTCTGCAACTTGAGGTATCGATAGTTTCGTGGTTTCTAATAGACGTTGGCTAAGCACCAAACGTCGGTTTTGCAGCCATTCACCAAATGTACAGCCATAGGTGGATTTAAACTGGCGTGTGAAGGTACGTTTACTCATCGCACAGCGCTCAGCGACTTCATCTAGTGAGTGACACTGATTAAGGCTCTGCTCCACCAGCTCAATCACAAGGCTAATACTTGTCTCTGTAAGAGGTTTTATGTTGACTGGTGCTGGTATGTATTGCTGCTGTCCACCAGTACGAGATGGCGCAGTCACCATCTTACGTGCGAGATCATTCGCAAGCTCACTACCACACAAACGGCGCACCATATGTAGACAACAATCGAGTGAAGCAGCTACTCCAGCAGAGGTAATGATAGTCTCATGTTCAACAAATAGAGGGTTTGGGTCAAAATCCACCTTAGGAAATTGCTGCTGAAATTGTTCGGAAAACGCCCAATGGCTTGTGGCACGTTTTCCATCGAGAACGCCAGCACATGCAAGTACATAAGACCCGAGGCAGAGTCCTACTAGTAGCTTACCTTTCCCATGATGCTCTATTAGCGCCTCTATAAGTCGCTCACTTGGCTCTGGCAGGTCATTTGGCCAGCTTGGAACAATCACAATATCCGCCTCTTTAATAGCGCTCAAATCTTTATCGATCACCACACCAAATCCAGAGCTTGTTTCAAACTGCAAGCTGTTTTCGCAACAGATCCTCAAGTCAAACCGAACCGGCTGACCGAAAAAGATATCTTGAAACACCAGACAAGGCACAGAGAGATGAAAAGCACTGATGCCTTCAAAGGCTACCATCGTAATTTTAATTAGCTCGGTTGATTTGTTCACAAGTGTCTCGATTTGCGCGAATGTTGACTTTCAAGACAGTATCACAAGAAACTAGAAAGAAGCATACTAAATCTCATAGAGAACATGGCTTGTTAGTGAGTTTAGAGAGGCATTATGAAGATCCACCACCTACGTAGCGCAACATTTATTATTGAATCTGGCGAAA
>NZ_JBFSVE010000065.1:0-26582 GCF_041467715.1 Vibrio sp. 10N.247.311.14 | reverse complement strand
CCCGTAGAGGACTTTCACCTCCTAGATCAACGCCATGCTCGGCGCACAACAAAAAAGGCCTCGCAATTGCGAGGCCTTTGTTTTTCTATCTATCAGAAGAGATTAGTCGCGAAGTGCTGCGCCGAATTTCTCTGAGATTGAAGCTACGATAGCATCTACTGAACCAGCGATGTCTGCATCTTCAAGTGTGCGCTCTACAGACTGTAGGCTAAGTGCGATTGCTAGGCTCTTCTTACCTTCTTCAACGCCTTGACCAACGTATACGTCGAACAGTTTAGCGCCTGTTAGGAATTCGCCACCAGCTGCGATACACGCTTCTACGATGTCGCCAGAAGCAACTGCTTCGTCAACAACAACGGCGATATCACGACGGTTTGCAGGGAACTTAGATACGGCTACTGCTTCTGGAAGCACGCGAGTGTTGATAGCTGCCCATTCGATTTCGAATACGATAGTACGGCCGTTAAGACCAAACTTACGCTCTAGTTCTGGGTGAACAGTACCAATGATACCCACTTCTTTGCCGTCTACTACGATAGCCGCAGTTTGACCTGGGTGAAGTGCTGGGTGCTTAGCTGCTTTGAAGCTGTATGCGATTTCGTTTGCAGAAAGCTCAAGAACTGCTTCTAGGTCACCTTTAAGATCGAAGAAATCTACAGTGTTAGTTGCAATGTCCCAGTGCTCTTCGCCACGAGTACCAGAGATAACGCCCGCAAGCATCATTTCTTGGCGCATGCCGTTTTCAGCAGTTGCTTCAGGGATGAAACGTAGGCCTGATTCGAATAGACGAACGCGAGACTGTTGACGCTTCTGGTTGTGAACAACTGTGTTTAGTAGACCTTGGATTAGGCCAAGACGCATTGCTGACATATCCGCAGAGATTGGGAATGGCAGGATTAGCGGCTCAACACCAGGTACAACAAGTTTTTGCTGTTCTGGTTCTACGAAGCTGTATGTGATTGCTTCGTGGTAGCCACGGTCTACAAGAAGGTCACGAACGCGCTTAAGCGGCTGGTCAGCTTCTTTGTGGTCATTCATTTTAAGTGCGGCTTTAGGCGCTTGGTTTGGAATGTTATCGTAACCGTAGATACGACCTACTTCTTCAATTAGGTCTTGCTCGATTGCGATATCAAAACGCCAAGATGGAGACGTTGCCGTCCAGCCAGCTTCAGTCGTCTCAACTTCACAACCTAGGCGAGTAAGAATTTCCACTACGTCTGTAGATGGGATTTCGTGACCTAGTAGGCTGTCTAGCTTAGCGCGACGTAGAGCAACTACGTTTGCTTTTGGTAGATCAGCTGCAGATTCGCTGCCGTTTACTGGCGCAACTTCACCACCGCAGATTTCAACTAGAAGCTGTGTTGCACGCTCCATTGCTGCTGCTTGAAGTGTTGAATCAACACCACGTTCGAAACGTAGAGAAGAATCTGTGTGAAGGCCGTAAGCACGTGCGCGACCACGGATGTGATCCGGTGCGAAGAATGCAGCTTCAAGAAGTACGTCTGTTGTTTCAGTCGTAACACCTGAATCTTGACCGCCAAAGATACCAGCGATTGCTAGTGCTTTGTTTTGGTCAGCGATAACAAGCGTGTTGCTGTTTAGTTCAGCTTCGTTGCCATCTAGAAGTGTTAGCTTTTCGCCCTGCTCTGCTAGACGAACCACGATACCGCCTTCGATCTTAGCGAGATCAAATGCGTGCATTGGTTGGCCTTGCTCTAGCATCACGTAGTTTGTGATGTCTACAACTGGGTCGATTGAACGGATACCACAACGGCGCAGTTTTTCTTGCATCCAGATTGGTGTTTCCGCTTTCACGTTTACGTTCTTAACCACACGGCCAAGGTAACGTGGACAAGCATCAGTTGCTTTAATTTCAACAGATACTGTGTCTTCAATGCTTGTTGCAACAGCGTCAACTGTTGGCTCTGTAACGTCTGCGCGGTTTAGTACGCCAACTTCACGAGCAAGGCCACGGATGCTGAAGCAGTCTGCGCGGTTTGCTGTTAGGTCTACGTCGATAGTTACGTCGTTAAGCTCAAGAAGCTCACGTACGTCCATGCCTAGCGTTGTGCCTTCTGGTAGCTCAAGGATGCCGTCAGACTCTACGTCGATACCTAGCTCAGAGAAAGAACAAAGCATGCCGTGCGATGGAACGCCACGTAGTTTTGCTTTCTTGATTTTGAAGTTACCAGGCAGTACTGCGCCAACTGTTGCTACTGCTACAGTTAGGCCAAGACGACAGTTAGATGCACCACATACGATGTCTAACAGCTCTTTATTACCTTCTGCATCAACAGCGCCGATATCGATTTTTGTAACTTGTAGTTTGTCTGCGTCTGGGTGCTGACCGCACTCAACCACTTTACCTACTTTAACGCCGGTGAATTCACCAGCAACAGGTTCTACATCGTCAACTTCCAAACCAGCCATAGTGATTTGGTGAGCTAGCTCTTCGCTGTTAATTGCAGGTTTAACCCACTCGCGTAGCCAAGATTCACTGAATTTCATAGTTTCGACTGCCCCGGATTACTTGAATTGTTTAAGGAAACGAAGGTCGTTCTCGAAGAACGCACGAAGGTCATTTACACCGTAACGAAGCATCGTTAGACGCTCTACACCCATACCGAATGCAAAACCAGAGTATTTCTCAGGGTCGATGCCAACAGAGCGAAGTACGTTAGGGTGAACCATGCCACAGCCTAGAACTTCTAGCCATTTGCCATCTTTACGTTTCACGTCAACTTCAGCTGAAGGCTCTGTGAACGGGAAGAATGAAGGACGGAAACGCACTTCAACTTCTTCTTCAAAGAAGTTACAAAGGAAATCGTTAAGAATGCCTTTAAGTTGTGCGAAGTTTACGTTCTCATCAACTAACATACCTTCCACTTGGTGGAACATTGGCGTGTGAGTTTGATCGTAGTCGTTACGGTAAACACGACCCGGAGCAATGAAGCGGAATGGCGGTTTGCCGTTTTCCATCGTACGGATTTGAACACCAGAAGTGTGCGTACGTAGCATTAGATCAGGGTTGAAGAAGAAAGTATCGTGATCAGTACGAGCTGGGTGATCGTCTGCGATGTTTAGTGCATCAAAGTTGTGGAATGCATCTTCGATCTCAGGGCCAGACTCAGTGCTAAAGCCAAGCTCACCAAAGAACTGTTCGATACGCTCAACAGTGCGAGTAACTGGGTGAAGACCACCGTTCTCAATGCGACGACCTGGTAGGCTCACATCGATAGTTTCTTCAGCTAGTTTCGCTTCAAGCTCTGCACGTTGTAGTGCGTCTTTGCGAGCTGCGATCGCTTGTTGAACAGCACCTTTCGCTTTGTTGATCTCTTGACCAGCAGTGCGACGCTCTTCAGGTGGAAGTTTACCTAGGCTTTGTAGTTGAAGAGTTAGTTCACCCTTCTTACCTAAATACTGAACTCGCACTTCATCAAGTGCGACTAACGAATCTGCTGTATCAATAGCAGTCGTTGCATTAGCAATGATCTCTTCTAGATGTTGCATCATTTCCTCATCTACCAGTTGGTAGTGTCCGTATCGGATGATTAGTTTTTTTAGATAGCTACACATAGTAATCAAACACGCAACCAATGCCAAATTGAATCGCTAAAAGAACAAGTTATTGCCTAAAAACACGGCAAATTTAACAGGATATTAATGAGGAGTAGGAAGAAGTGGAACAATTACAGGTTCCACTTCTTAATTTGGAAATGACCTGAAGGCTAGATCTGAATAGAACAAACGCTGTTCTTCCCTGCGTTTTTTGCTAAATAGACGGACTCATCCGCCGCTTTAATCAATTCGTTCATGGTTTCGAATTCTTGGGTCATTTCAGCGACACCGACACTAATACTGCCAATCCAAACTTGATGACTGGTTTCAACCTCTAATTCAGACACTTTCTGTCGAGCGGTTTCCGCGATGTACATCCCACCTTTAAGGTCGGTGTTTGGGCAAATAACCAAGAACTCATCGCCACCTAACCGGCAAACAATATCATCATTACGGAACGTGTTTTTCAGTTCACGCGAGAGGGTTTGTAGCACCAAGTCGCCTGCATCATGGCCGCTGGTGTCATTAATGCGCTTGAAGTGGTCGGCATCAATCATAATACACACTAAAGGCATACCCAGTTCTTTGGAGTCTTGCCAATGCAGCGCTAACTGTTTAAAAGCACTACGACGGTTATGCAAATTAGTAAGAGAGTCGGTTAATGACAGTTCTTCAAGTCTCTTATTCGCTCGTTTTAATTCTGCCGTACGTTCCTCAACTTTATCTTCGAGTAACTGGTTGAAGCGTAACAACTGTTTGTTTCGTTCAGAGACTTGTTCAAACAGGCCGTTAAGCGCAGCCAACAGCGGGACAGTCGCAGAATCTTGCTGCTTTTCTTCCGCTTCAAAGGCTTGCAGAGGTGTCGCGCCCTCTTCTATCGCGGTCATTTGTCGCGCCATGTTTTGGTCGATGCCGAGGATGTGGTAAGCAAGCCAGTGGATCAATAAATCAAGTAACTGCCGTGCTGACGACTGATCTTCTTCCATGATGAAAGCTTGCATACTGTAGATATCTTGCATAAATACACGATGCACTTTGATATGCTCTTCAATGTGTCGCTCATACACACCGCAATCTCTCATCAAAGATTCTTCTTCTTTAAAGTGAAATTCGGCATAGCATGTGAGATCGAGTAAAGCGACGTTTATGTCGTCGATAGAGATAGTGTTCTCTGACAACAGATTTCCGTAGTGGTTGATAATACCAACAAGATATTGATGCTGTTCATCTACAACACCAATGCCTGTTTCAAAGTTTTTATCCCAATTAAATGAATTCATAAATCCCTTAAGGCCGATACCACCAGTACGATTTACATGCATATTCGGAGGTTATAGATGCTGAAAAAATATAACCATTTTACATGTAGGTTTATTCGATTGTTTGATCCACTTTATAAAAAGACGACTTTGAACATTCTAAATATGGCTCATCTTAAATTTGAGACGTCCCCCCCAACAGGAACGCCCCACGAAGCTAACATTAGAAATAATATTCCAACGCCATCTCAACAAAGTCATCCTTGCGTGCGAAGAACAACAAGTCCTCTGGGGTTTCGTTCTCAAACAACCAAGCATTCAGTCGCCACTTGAGATTGTTGTTAATACGGCTCGATGCCTCTAGCTTGGCACTGTAGACATCACTGTTATCTAAGTCTTGAGTGATACCAGTAAGCACTTCGGTGCCGTCTTCATCGTTCAAAGCGAAACGTGCCCCAAGGAACACATCATTTTGGCCGATGGTTTGGGCATTGTTGCCTCGGCTGTCATACAGGTATTCAGCGATGAAGCCGATGTCCCAGTACGATTCAAGCGCCCCTACCCAAGTGTATTCAAAGCCTGTCGCCACGCCGGTATGGTTGTCGTAGCTGTCGCGATAAATGCTTTCCAGCTTCCATAACCAGTCACCGATAATGCCTTGAACATCCAATCCGAAGTGTTGCATTTGGGCGTAGTATGGCTTGAGTTGATTGCCTTCCACACGGTAATAAGGGTCGCGGTTTGTGCCGCCTAAGTAGCTTAAACCGACATCCCAATCACCGTACATTTGGCTGTAACGCAATGCCACATCAACGTGTTTTTCTTCTCGTGAAGATTCGTAAAGCGCATCGTCCGATACTGGCACGGTTGGCCTTAATCGACCGTCTTCGCCTGCGAAGGTACGCTCACGAAAATACGGCAGTAACATGGCGTCTATGGTGCCCCACTCTTTTATCGAGGTGAAGTGCACCATAGGCTGACCTAACTTGGATTCGCCATCGACCGATTCAATGGCATCGGTCTGGTTTACCACATCCACTAAATGCGCCGATTCGGTTACGCCCCAAAATACCTTTCCAACACCCGCTCGCAGTTCGTAATCATCCCAATAGGTTAAATACAAGGCTTCGCGAATATCACCATGAGTTCGTTCATCGTCTTCACTGTCTAGGCGATAAAACGGGGTGAAGGTAATGCTGCCGTTGCCCTCTTGTTGCTCCCAGTAAAACTCTGGCTGCAACACCAGTGAGCTTTGTCCTTTGTCTTGCCCTTGTAAGCCGTCGCTAAAGAACTGCCTATGTTCAAGGTTAACCTGCCCTGCGATATCAGGACTAAAGCCTGCCGCCACACAAGGCAACGACACCTGCATAAGCCCGACGGTCGCCGCCAAGGTTAAGGATAATTGGGTTCCTGTTGCCACAATCCTTTTCATATTCCTGCCTTATTTCGCACGTTTTAGTGTGTTCTTTTGGAAATCCTTGTCTTTAAGACCGGTCTGGAACACTAAATCTGTCGTGGTTAATACGGTGCTTTTGCCTGTTTGATGGTTTTGCATCGCCATGGTGTGTGCGCGCCAGTATTGGTTTAGGTACTGTTTGTAATCTTGGAACGATAGAGTTTTAAGCAGTGCGCCTTTGCGGTCGTAAAACTCGACTTTCATTGGGCGGTAGTGCTGTTGGTCTAGCCATACCTTTTGCATGGTGTAGCCTGAGTTTTTATCGGTCGGTACTTGCTCTAAAACAAAGGTGTCTACGCCTTCCAGTTTCGCGTCTTCAATGTAGTTGAAGGTGTACTTTTCAAGTTCAAACGAGCTTAAGTCCTCATACGCAAATTCACTGCCCATAAACGGGCCAGATTTGTTGCGTGAAGAGATGCGTTTTACACGCTTGAGTGCAGGAAGATACAACCACTGGTCATCGGATTTGGTGATGTGCGAATGGTTTAGGAAAGCCGTGCCTTTTACGTCGCGTGGTTCATCAAAAATGGTTAAGCCTTTGTCGCCATCGTCATCGACTTCCAAAGATTTCAATCGCATCAGACGTGTACTGCTTTCGCCCTGCTTGTTGCGAAGTAGCATTTCCATGGTTGCGACAGAATCGCCCCACCCGACATCGACCGCTTTACGTTGCTCGGCAATTTCTAAGCCTTTCGCAGGGTCTGCTAACGCTGGGAAAGCGGCGAATGTGCTCAGTGCCAACGAGCTAACAGTAAGTAATGTAGTAGCGAATGTTTGTTTAACGCTTTTCATAAATATCTCCTTGAGTCAGCCCACCGCAGCAGGCCGACGTTTCCTTATTTGGTCGAAGTAGTCAGTTCGGCTGTCGATCTAGGCTGCGACTTGGTATCTGGCTTTGATTCGTGCTGAGTTTTAGCTGAATAGTGGGTCTGTTTGTCGAAGATCATCAGTAAGCTTGGTAGCAAGATGAAATCGACCACCAGCGCAATGAAAATCACAATCGCGCTGAGTAAGCCCATGTCCGAGTTGAGTCTGAAGCTCGACATCGCCAGTACAGAGAAACCGGCCACTAGCACAACAGTGGTGATCCACAAAGCGCGACCTACGGTGTGGAAAGCGTATCGAACCGCTTCTTCTGCTGATTTCCCTTCGATTCTTGCGCGCTGGTATTTACTCAAGAAGTGCACCGCATCATCAACCACGATACCCAACGTGAGCGTGACCACGACTGACAAACCGAGGTTGATTTCACCTGAGATAAGCGCCCATAAACCAAAGCCAATGATCGCAGGCGCAATGTTGGGCACTAGGCTGATCATGCCTAAGCGAACCGAGCGCAATGCAAAGATCATCAAGCCAGAGATAAGCACTAGGGTGATAGGCAAAGTTGATAGCATGCTCGCCATGTTGGTTTCGCCAATATGAGCAAACATCAGTGACGGGCTCGAAGCCACCACTTCATATTGCGGTGCATTGGCTGCAAACCATGAGTAAATGCGCTCTTCGAGTTCGACTAGCTCAACGCTGCCAAGGTTATCGACGGTGAGTACCATTTTGATCGATGATTTATCGACGTTGATCTGGTTGTTCAAGTCCAAGCCGTACGGCAGAGACATTTCGTAAAGCAGCAGATATTGCGCGGCAAGTTCACGGTTCAGCGGTAGCTTGTAGTAGCTGTCGTCGTCGGCATGCATATTCTTGTTCAAACGCATATAAACATCAGAAAGCGTTGCCACATGGTCAGTTTCTGGTTGAACGCGTAGCCACTTAGTAAAGTCACCAATTGCTTGCAAGAACACAGGATCAGCAATCGCTTGAGACTCGTTAGTTTTCACTGCGATACTGAGGGTTGTCATGCCGCTTACGGTCTCTTCCATGAAGTCAGCCGCTTGTCTGAATTCACTTGAGGTATCGAAATACTTCACCGATTCATCGTTGACTTTGTTGAGCGGAATTAACGCGGCAGCGCCAACAATCACTAGCGTAGAAATCGGCAGCAGTGCTTTACGGTTAGTTACGACAAAATCGCCCAGCTTATCCATGAAGGTGACTTTGTCTGCCGCCTTAGGGTTGGCAGGTAGACGTTCGACTGGCAGCAGTTTTAGCAACGCTGGCAACATAGTCACAGACAAGAAGCACGCAATAAGTACACCCAGTGCCGATAAGTTACCGAAATCACGCAGCACTGGTGAGTCCGACATGTTCATCATCAGGAAACCAATCGCAGTGGTCACCGAGGTGATCAGAATCGGCATCGCATTGAGCTTGATGCTGTATTGAATGGCTTGTGCTTTCTCCATACCGCGCTGCATCGCTTGTCTCATGGTCACAATCACGTGAACACAATCAGCCACCGCCAAAGTTAAAACCAAGGTTGGCACATTCACGGTTGCGGTACTCAAGAACATCCCTGCCCAACCAGACAATCCCATGGTGGCAACAATCGAAGAGATGATCACAATGAGCGTCGCCACCACACTAAAGAACGAGCGCAGCATAAAGGTCAGGAACACCAGTACCACCAACAGCATTAAGGGAACGAGCGTTGAGCTGTCTTCTTGAGCCGAAGTCATAAATGCGTTGTTCATGGCTATGATGCCCGCTTTATGGAATTCGACATTAGGATACTGAGCTTGGTACTTGCCGATCATGGTATTGATTGCCGCAATCACCTCTTGCACTTCTGCGGTTTTGTCCACTTCTGACTGTTGCACGGTGACGTTCACAATCGTCACATCGCCAGAGGCCGACACCAAGGCATTCTTAAGCAACGGCTCGTTAAGGGCGATCTGTTTTACTTTGGCGATGCGTTCTGGTGTGTGTTCGTACTCTTCATACAGCAAGTCTTCTACCAAAAGATCATCTTCAATGGCTTCGGTGTGCTGATAATTAGCAAGGGAATCGACACGGCTTGAATACGGGATCTGCCACGCATCAACCGTGAGATTTTGAATCAGGGTGAGAGTTTCAGGGGTGAAGACATTGCCATCTTCAGGTGCGACAACAATCGCAAGGTTGTCGGTTTTTGCAAAGGTGGTTTGGATTTCATCGAACGCCATCAACTGCTTGTTGGTGCCTTCGAAGAAGATGTTGTAGTCCCCTCTAAAGTAGAGGTTCTTAGCCCCTAATGCAGAGAGAATGATGATTGAAAACACCACCAGCAGAACGATAAACGAACGCTTGGTAGGTATTGAGTGCCAACTGTTTAGATCTGTGTTTGCGCTATCAGCATTAGGGTTATCTCGGTTTTGCTGATCGAACGTGGGCTTCTGGCTGTCATGTTTCATCACAGTCTCCATTTGTGACGATTCGTCATATTTGTGTCATAAAAAGCCAGCCGAAACTGACAAAAGACACAATGCTTAGTCAAACACTCAAGAAAACAGCAACCACAGTCGGTCAGTCTCAAGTTTGTGACGAATCGTCAAAAATGGTTATTAATAAACCCACATGTGTGGGCTTAACGGAAGCTATCGACCTACAGACTCTAAGTAAGCGATCTCTTCACTGAACAGTTCTTGTTCTACACGACGCCAAGTTTTGCGGTAATCCCAGTCACTAGAAAGGGGCTGCCAATTTAGGCCGTCTAGAATCATGTTCGCGTTGTGTAATACTGAATACGGGTCTTGTAACCGCTTAATACAATGACTGTTTGATGCGTTCTGTGACAAGGCATTTGAACCAAATGCGATTGACCAGTTAGCAAAAACGATGGCATCTGAGCCAACGCCAGAAGAGAACTTTAGGTCACCCGCTTCTACCGCTTGGTTAACCATAGAGTCGCATTGTTCAATCACCAACTCTTCCAGTTCATTCATCTCGGCGACGCGTGCACTAGACGCTTTCTCTAGTACCCACGGGCTTTTAGCCATGATCGCACAGGTTGATAGTACCGGTTCCATGCGAGCATAGATTCGGTAAGCAACGTGCAATGCGACGATCTTTTCACGTGTGTTGCCTTCAAACTCTCCAGAGCGAGCAAACATCATTGCTTCTGTCTTGAGAGAGTGAATACACAACGCTAAAACGACGTCTTCTTTGCTGCAAAAGTGATTGTATATCGTACCTTTAGAATAAGAGCTCGCTGCCGTTAGCTTGTCCATCGTGAGGTTTCCGAACCCTTGTTCTCGAACCAGATCTTTTGCTAACAACATCAACTCTACTTCTCGGTCTGCAATAGACTGCTGCTTTTTAGACAACACGCCTTTGCAACCAAAGATACCTTGTTTATCGCCTTTACAACCAAAGCCAAACATAATTTTTTAGTCCGTATATGAGCTTAGCCGTTATCTAAGCTTCGCCAGTATTTAAAACACTCCTATCCAATATATTAACACGAATAGTAAATTCATGTAGTTAACCATTTTGTGACGCTTCGTCATTTCTGACTTATCGTCATAATAGCGCAAGTATTGGTCATATCAAGGGGTTTTATAAATTAAATACATTTTGTGAATGGAAAGAGAATAAATGGGATATAGCTAAGAAAATCATCAATAGTTGACCTAAAGAGAAGACTTTAAAATAAGACCTGTATTGTGACCAACAGAATGTGGACGCGAATTGGGCATTCTTAACCTAACAAAGAATGTCGGCACTTTAAGCTGCTATGCGTATTCATGCCCAATGATTCCTAGCTTAAACCACAAGAATGAATGACTGTAGGCTTACTTTATGGGGCAGACGTCTCCTTATGGTCAATATTTGGCTTACTAATGCCGTTTTCTGTTAAGTTGCTATAAATTCGGTAAGGGGTGACTTACAATAGTGACAACGACTTACCTTTTTTGAGAACACGATATTGAGCGCCAAATATTCTTATTTAGCTTGGCAAGTGAATACTTCTAGCCCTGCAGAAAAGCTGGTTTTATTGATGCTTGCAGACGGTGCTGACGAATTCGGCTACACCAATGTGTGCCTACAAACAGCAGGTCAACTTTGTGCTCTCTCTACGTTTGGTTTAGCCGACTGTCTTAAGTGTTTAGTCGACCAAGGTTTTCTCGATAAGGTAAAAGTAGATTATCGGGATAAAAAAGAGATTCACGTTTTCAAAATGCTCATTGAGCAAGAGCAAACTGCGGCGCACGTTGAGGTTCAACCGACCAATAGTATTCCGGTCTACTCTACGGCACCTGCACCTGCACCTGCACCTGCACCTGCACCTGCACCTAAGTTTCAGCCTGCTCCGGCACCAATGCAACACATGCAGCAGGCCCCTCGCCCACAAGGTCGAGGCTCAATGAACAGCAACACCGTCTCTACTCATGATCTCAACGAAGAAGAGATACCATCATGGGCAGAACGTGCGTTTAAATTCTCCGGTTTGACCGGTGACCATAGTTTAGTATGGAAGAAATTTGTCCTCTGGTATAAAGCCAAAGCCAATGAATTAATGCCATTATCTCGGATTGAATCCAAGCTGCAGTACTGGCTAGTTAACGAGAAGCAAAATGAAAGACAACAACAGCAGAAGACCTCTCAATATTCAGGAAATGCAGGACAAGCTCAAGGAAATGGGTATAGACAAAAGCTTAGCCCATCTGAACGCTTCAGGCAGCAGCTCATTCAAAAAGGCAAAAAGCCAACCTTCTGAGCCAGCTCAACCTGTTGTACCTGACGCTACAGGTCCATTAGTACCTGAAGTGATTGAAGCGCAAAGTACCGAAGTGAAAGTAGCGGCTGCACAAGCTGCGGATTCAGGTGCGTCTCAACAAGTACCTGTTGTTGATCAAGATCCTGCAGAGCTGGAACTAACCGATTGGTGTATCCATGTATTTGGTTCTTTCTTAAGCGTGTACGAAACACAATGGGAATACCAATACGGGAGCGAGCCGAGCGGTAAGTTTATTGAATTTGCTAACTCAGTCGATTCAGACGGCCTTAACCGCGTGCTAATGCACTGTCATGAACGTATTCAACTTGGCAACAGTTGGCCGCCGCAAATGGGTGAGCTTTGGATCCTGAAAGATTCTTTGACTGAAGAGGAGTTGTTGGATAGCCGTATTCGAGTGTTGTCACGCTCTGCAGATAATAAGATTGAACAATGGTTAATCCAGAATAAACTGTACGATTTAAAGCGCACGGCTGAAAACAAACTCGATGGCCTGTTCAAGAAGTATTACTTGGAAGCGAAACGTTTAGATGAGAAAGGCATGCTTGAAACTGAGTTACCAGAATTCCTTCTTGCCGCTAACTCTGTAAAGAACCTGAACGATTTAAAACGTGAAGAGTACGAAAGTAAACACGGTAAAGCGATTAACCCAAGAATTCAGCGTATTCTGAACAGTAAAAAGTAACCATCCGCTTGCTATCTGTTATAAGAAAACAGAGTAGCGATTACACGGTTAACAGATACAAAAATGCCAGCTATCAAGCTGGCATTTTTTACGAATTCTTACGAACTCTACAAATATCCGTGACCAACGGTACGTCTGTCACTAACTGCAAGTAATTACAGTAGGTGGATAGTTGCGTTTAGCGTGAATACGCCAGAGTCGTCATCTTTCATTTTGAAGTTTTGGTAGCTAGCGCCTACAGATAGTGGACCAAAGATGAAGTATTCAGCGCCTACACCGTACATGATATCAACATCGTCTTGCTTGAAGCCATCAGCTTTAAGCTCGTAAGAGTGAAGACCACCCTTCGCGTATACGTGAAGAGGACCAAAATCGATGCTTGGTTTAATCGCTAGGTAAGCAGTGCTTGCGTCTAAATTCTTAAGATCGCGGTTGCCGTAATTAACGCTGCCGAAAGAACCTAGATCCCAGTAACCCGCTTCAACACCGATTAGTGGAAGGATACCTGTACCTACGTGGATGCCCACCGCGTTTTCATCTTCACCAGCGAATGAGTTTTGACCACCCATTACACCGCCGTACAACCAAGAATCAGCCATTGCTGTTGAAGATGCACCTAGTAGTGCTAGTGCCAATAACGTTTTTTTCATATTCGACCTTTTTCGTCCTAGTGGCAGGCCTTGAGTGGTAATAAATTGCCACCAAGTCGCCCTGTATGTAATAACTATTCAATTAGTAATGCAATAAGCAAGATTTATACCCAAACCTTGCCATTGCGTCTAGCTTTATTCCTTTAGCAAGCATCAATCGCGTTTTTAACACGCTTATCTGATACTGGGTAAGGCGTACCGAGCTGCTGTGCGAAGAAGCTTACACGAAGCTCTTCTATCATCCAACGCACCTCTTTTACATTTTCTGGAACCGCGATCCCTTTTGGAATTTTATTCAGCAGTTCTTTGTAATCATTCATTACTGACTCAACTTTGATCATGTGAAGACGATCTTTGTTCGGGTCAATTGGCAGTTTTTCCATGCGGCGTTCAATCGCTCTCATATAGCGTAGAATATCCGGCAAGCGTTTCCACCCACATTCTGTGGCAAAACCCTTAAAAATCAAACCTTCTACTTGAGCTTTTATGTCAGAAAGTGCGAATGCCATAGAAAGATCCACGCGTCCTTTCAGCTTTTTACTGATGCTGAATGCCGTGGTTAGGATGGTTTCAACCTGTTGAGCAATCTCTACTACGGTATCACCCAGCTCTGCACGTACGTGTTCTTTCAGAGCTTCAAACTGCTCTGGTTCCCAAACCAAACCGCCCTTCTCTTCAATCAGCTTATCAATACCACAAGCGATACAGTCATCGATAAGATCGAGTACCTGTCCGTATGGGTTGAAGTACAAGCCAAGTTTCGATTTGTTCGGCAGGTTCGAGTGCAAGTATTTGATCGGTGATGGCACGTTCAACAAGATTAAACGACGCTGACCCGATTTCATTGCCGAGATTTGCTCTTGCTCGGTTTCGAACAGTTTGATCTCTACGCTGTCTTTGGTATCCACCAGCGCAGGGAAGGCTTTAACATCGTAGCCACCACGTTTCTGTTGGTAGACTTTTGGTAATTCACCAAAGCTCCACGTGTGCAGGTTCTGCTGCTCGATATCGTCGTCTGCCACTTTAGAAAGCGTTTCTTGAACCTTGTCTTTCAGGCTCTCTTTCAACTCATGCAGATCTTTCTGTTCTTTCAGCTTACGCTTGCGATGATCTACAGCGCGGAATGTTACCTTTAAGTGCTCTGGAATCTGGTCTAACTTCCAGTCATCACGTACCACTTCCACACCCGTCATGCGGCGTAGCTCTTTCTCAAGAGAATCCAGTAACGGTGCTTCAAGCGGTGTCACACGTGCCAAGAATGCATCTGCGTAGTTTGGCGCAGGTACAAAGTTACGGCGTAGCGTTTTAGGTAACGACTTAATCAAGCTAATTACTAGCTCTTGACGTAGACCCGGGATCTGCCAATCAAAACCGTTTTGGTCAATTTGGTTCAAGATAGGCAGCGGAATGTGTACCGTTACACCATCGTTGTCGTCACCCGGCTCAAATTGGTAGCTCAGTTTCAACTTAATACCGTTTTGGTGCCAGAAGTTCGGATAATCCAAATCAGTAACGTGGCTAGCATCGCCTCGGAACAGCATCGACTTTTCAAAGTTAAGCAGCTCAGGAGTTTTCTGACTGGTCTTCTTCCACCACGTATCAAAATGACGGCCTGACACTGCCTCTTCGCCAACACGTTGATCATAGAAGTCGAACAGTTCATCATCATCGATCAAGATGTCGCGACGACGCGATTTATGCTCTAGCTCTTCGACTTCTTGTAGAAGCTTACGGTTCTGCTTGAAGAAAGCGTGTTTGGTTTCCCACTCACCTTCTACTAATGCACTACGTACAAACAACTCACGGCTGACGGTGGCATCAATCGCGCCGTAGTTCACAAGGCGCTTAGGTACGATTGGGATTCCGTAAAGCATCACTTTTTCGTGTGCCATTACCGCTGCTTGTTTCTTCGACCAATGTGGTTCGCTGTAACTGCGTTTAATCAGGTGTTTCGCTAGCGGTTCAATCCATTCAGGTTGAATCTTCGCGATAACACGGCCCCAAAGTTTTGAGGTTTCTACCAGCTCCGCAGACATGATCCACTTAGGCTGTTTCTTAAATAGGCCAGACGCAGGGAAGATGTGGAAGCGTGCATTACGTGCACCTTGATACTCATTCTTCTCTTGGTCTTTCATACCGATGTGCGAAAGCAGACCTGATAGCAGTGACATGTGAATGCCATCGTAGCTGCCCGGTTCTGTATTCAACTTAGTATCTAGCTCACGCATTGCTTGGTGAATTTGGAAGTACACATCTTGCCATTCACGGATACGTAAATAGTTGAGGTAATCTTGCTTACACTGTTTGCGGAACTGGTTACTCGACAATGCTTTTTGCTGCTGCTTGATGTAATCCCATAAGTTCACAAACGTGATGAAGTCAGACTCTTTATCGAAGAAACGCTTGTGCTTGTCATCAGACGATTGTTGCTTATCTGATGGACGCTCACGCGGATCTTGAATCGACAACGCAGACGCGATCACCATCACTTCGTGTAGGCATCGGTTACGTGGCGCTTCAATTACCATACGCGCTAAACGTGGATCGATAGGCAGTTTTGCCAGCTTACGACCAATCGCGGTTAGCTTCTTCTTGTCGTCGCCGTGGTTCTTGTTTTTGTTCGCTGACGGTTCAACGGTGGCGATCGCACCAAGCTCTTCAAGCAGCCTTACACCGTCTTGAATGTTGCGCTTATCGGGCGCTTCAACAAATGGGAACGCTTGAATATCGCCTAGGCCTAGCGCTGTCATCTGAAGGATAACCGATGCTAGGTTAGTACGAAGAATCTCTGGGTCAGTAAACTCTGGGCGTGACTCGAAATCTTCCTCAGAGTACAAACGAATACAGATACCTTCTGCAACACGACCACAACGACCTTTACGCTGGTTTGCACTCGCTTGAGACACTGGCTCAATCGGTAGACGTTGTACTTTAGTACGATAGCTGTAGCGGCTAATACGCGCCGTACCCGGGTCGATAACATACTTGATGCCCGGAACGGTTAACGAGGTTTCTGCCACGTTGGTTGCCAGAACGATGCGTCGACCAGTATGAGACTGGAAGATACGGTTCTGCTCACCCGCCGATAGACGCGCGTAAAGCGGGACAATTTCGGTATCACGAAGGTTGCGTTTACTTAATGCATCTGCGGTATCACGAATTTCTCGCTCACCGTTCATGAAGATCAAGATATCGCCAAGGCCTTCATCACACAGCTCATCAACGGCTTCAAAGATGCCTTCGATTTGGTCGCGGTCTGAATCACTTTCATCACCACCTAATGGGCGGTAACGCGTATCAACTGGGTAAGTACGACCAGACACTTCAATGATCGGTGCATTGTTAAAGTGCTTAGAGAAACGCTCTGGATCGATGGTTGCCGACGTGATGATCACTTTCAGATCAGGACGCTTTGGCAGTAACTCTTTCAGGTAACCCATGATGAAATCGATGTTCAGGCTACGTTCGTGCGCTTCATCGATAATGATGGTGTCGTACTGATTTAAGAAACGGTCGTGTTGAATCTCCGCCAGTAGAATACCGTCGGTCATCAGTTTGATTTGGGTATTGTCAGAAATCTGGTCGTTGAATCGAACCTTATAACCAACGAACTCACCCAGCTGTGTTTCCATCTCTTCAGCAATACGGTTCGCAACCGAACGCGCCGCAAGACGACGGGGCTGAGTGTGACCAATTAAGCCAAAGCGGCCGCGGCCAAGCTCAGAACAGATTTTTGGTAGCTGAGTGGTTTTACCCGAACCCGTTTCACCCGCCACGATAACCACTTGGTTTTCAGCGATGGCTTTCGCGATGTCTTCGCGCTTTTGGCTAACCGGGAGAATTTCTGGGTATTCAATCGTTGGTTTCTGTGCCGCACGCTGAGTTGCCGTCATCATCGACTTAGCAATGTCTAACGCAATCTCATCAAAGACAGCGTGCTTAGCTTGTTCGTTCTTAATTTTGCTCGCACCAGCAATTCGCTTACTCAAACGGAAGCGATCGCGTATCATACATTCGTTGAGCGCTTTACGAAGAGAGGCTGGGCTATTCTGAGATGATTTGTTGTTTGTCGCTGATTGATCAGCTTTTTTGGTATTTGATTGTTCAGCAGACTTTTTCGATGCAGCTTGGTTTGGCTTGGCTTTGCTCTGTGAAGAACTTGGCTGTGCTGCATTCTTGTTGTTATCTGCTTTTTCCGGAGACGAAGTCAAAGCGTGTCCTATTCTTGTACTTATTAAACTCGCGCGATTATATCACAAGTCTCAAACAAAAAAGCCTGACAGCAAAGGGAAAACCTTTAGCTATCAGGCTGATTAATCTCGCTAACACTCGCAGGAGCTATGAAAGCGCGGTCAAATGTAATTCGTACTTAGTCAACTCTGGTTTAAAGCTAACGTTAAAAACTGCGCTTAAAACTCATATTGGAAGTAGACCGTGTTGTAGTTACTGCCGCCTTTGATACGACCATACTGAGAGGATTTTTCAAAGATCGCAGAACGATGATGCAATGAATAACCGAACCATAAGTTGTTCAAGTCATTCTTACCAATCAAGTCGCCAACGTTGACATCGAATGAGAAGTCTAAGTAGTTCAATAGATGGCTTGCGGTGTAACCTTTACGGTCCATCTCAGAGCCTTCGATATAGGTAATCGAATCGATGTAAGACATACCTTCTGCCACACCAACACGCCACTGAGTTGGCCAATCAAAGGTGTAGTACGCCTTGATTGCGATAATGTATTCGGTGCTGCTCGATTGAACGTCTGAACTCCAGTGGTGCGCAATACCTGGGGTTAAATAGATATCCAGTGGCAAACCGAAGATCTCATCGGTTAACGGGTGTCCATAGAAGAACGAGGTCAACTGGTTGTTGTATTCGTCTTTCTCTCGATTGAACTTCATGATGTCGCCAATATTGGATGGCGTTCCCCAGCCGTGTGCGACACGTAAGTACGGCGCATTGCTCAGTTTAGGTTTTGGCGCTTTCTCTTTGTCGTTAAAGAAACCAAAGCCAAGGTACAATTCCCCCTGATAACGGTCTTCAACAATCGAAGAATCGTAAGCGTTATCGTCCAATCGAGTCACACTGGTTGAACCCAATAAGTACAAGTTAGAAACCACATGGTAACGCGTTTCAACACCAACATTTAAGTCAACACCAGCACCAATGGTTTCATTAGATGCGGAGTAATACCCACTGTTGAAATCAGCACTTTTATAACGCAGCGTCGCGCTCGGGTAAAACTCCCAATCTCCAGTTTCATACTTGGCTTTAGCTCGTAAGTTACCGTGGAAGTTGTATTCACTGTCGCTCATTAACTCCGTCTCGACAGACCAAGAATCATCAAGTTGGTAGGTCAGTTGAGCACCAAAGTCCGCCGTATCGCCTTCAATCGCGTTCTGCTCAGATGCAGGAATATCAATAAAGCGCATGCGAGAGATAGCATTGAAAGACCACTTCTCATCGTCAGTTTGATAGAGGTATGCCCCCATCTCAGTACCGTCAATAAACACATAATCGTTCTTGAAAAACAGCATCGGTACGAATGAGCTAACCGATTGGTCGCCACCAGACGTGTCATAAGGGATGCTTGCTGTACGGAACATTGCAGCGATGCCCCACTCTTGCTCTTCAGCGGCCCACGCATTAGCACTTACGAAAATGCCACTTAGGAAAGCGCTACCTAGTAAAACCAATCCAGATGAAGGAAGAGTCGGTAAATATTTGAGCTTCATTCTTGTGTAATTACTCTTTGAAAAAATATTGTGTTACTGATTAGACATTTATTAACCATGACGGCTAACTATTTTTAGGTTTGCTCGGCATTGACCGTTACAATGTAGAATATTCTCGGTTAAATGAAAGTATTGTGAAAGTCTCCGAATTACAAAACATTATAGATCACTTACCCAAAGATTCCGATCCAGATATTGTTATGGGTGAGGCGTGGTTGCCTGAGCGTTTGGTGGATACCAACCTAGACGGTGACATGCTATTTCTTGAATTCGATAATGCCCCTGAAGACAATCAAGGGGATGAAGAAGGCCGTGGCTTTGTTGAGCACGAGATTGCTATGATTCGAGAAAAGCTCGAACTGTTATTAGACGAGCCTTCCGATACCAAGACCAAAGCCGATGCCCTTTTGGCAATATTTCTAATGGGCCATGAACTTTCTAGCTCAGAAGTTATCGAAGTTCTTGAATCAACAGAATCTGAAATGGCAGAGCCTGAGATTGCAGAGTTTAAAACAACAGAATCTGACTCAGTAGAACTTGAAGCATCAACGCTTGAAACCACAAAGCCAGACACAAATAAGATCGAAACAAAAGAACACCACGACGACTAGCCACCAACGATTTTAGGTACCGTATTGAAACCCTCTACGACATCATCTCTTCCCCTGTTACTCGCCGGACCCATTTTAAGAAAAACCACCGCGACTGAAGTGGTACTTTGGTTAGCCACCAGCTCGCCTCTTACAGGCAGAGCCGAGCTTCATACTCAAGAAATAGACGATTCTGAAGCAGCACAAGACCAGCCGTTTTATACCTCATCGCTTGAAGAACATGATTCGATTCAAATCGGTACACATGCGTGGATAACGCTAATTCGCTTACAAGGTGAGTTTCCGACTAATACGCTGCTTGAATATGACATTCACACAGAGTCAGGTTCACTAAAAGAGCTCGCCCCTCACCTTGTTTACAACGGTAAATCTCGCGTTGAGTTTAAGATATCGACCTCAGCTGATTACATTCTTCATGGCTCTTGCCGCAACCCGCATCATCCAAGCAAAGACAGCCTAGTTGCAGCCGATAACAAGATGGCCGATCAAACCGTCGCTGAAAGACCCGACATGCTGATGATGAGCGGCGATCAGATCTACGCCGACCATGTGGCAGGCTCAACACTTGATGCTATTCAACAAGTGATTCACCTGCTTGGCCTTGTAGGCGAAAGCTTACCGACTGACTCGCAAATTAAACAAATCAACAACAGTGACGCTCTGTATAACAGTGAATACCACTTATACCAGCGTCATCACTATTTGCCGCACCACACAGCTTCAGAATCGATGATCGATAAGTTATTCCCGAACCGTGGCGTGCCGATTTTTAGCTCTACCGATTGTGAAAACCACTTGGTCACGCTGTCTGAGTTTATCGCGATGTACTTATTGGTTTGGTCTCCGACACTGTGGCAATGCGTCAATCGAGAGCGTTTAATTGAGAATAACTTCACTCAAGGTGGACGCCAATTAACACCGACTGAGCAGCAACAATGGCGTGATGAAAGCGTCATCATGGATGATTTCATTGCTGGCTTACCGCAAGTGCAACGTCTGTTCGCGCATATTCCAACGTACATGATCTTTGATGATCACGATGTGACGGATGATTGGAACCTTACCGTGGGTTGGGAGCATGCCGTCGACCAAAACCAGTTCGCGACCCAAGTCATTGGTAACGGCCTTGCGGCTTACTGGATGTGTCAAGGTTGGGGTAACAAACCGGAGAGCTTCGATGAAACGTTTATCGAGCAAGCAAAACAGCTTTTTGTCGCTCACCCGCTCATTACTAAACAGCCGCGCATTAGTAAACAAACTCATAATGAAGCCGGCAATGCAGCGACTACTCACTCTATTGGCAACATCGAGCCAGACAAGCATCAAGCCTTTATTGAGATGCTGAGTCGCTTTGAAGAGTGGCATTACACAATAGATACCTCACCCAAAGTCATTGTGTTGGATACTCGTACGCGTCGTTGGCGTTCAGAGTCACGCATGAATAAGCCTTCAGGTTTAATGGACTGGGAAGCCTTGATTGAGTTTCAACATCAGTTAATGAATCAAGATAAAGTGGTGATCGTTTCTGCTGCACCGATGTTTGGCGTGAAGTTTATTGAAACACTGCAAAAGATGGCGACCACAATCGGCAAGCCATTGGTGATAGATGCTGAAAACTGGATGGCACATCCGGGCAGTGCGAATACGCTGATCAGTATCTTTACACATACCAAAACACCAACCAACTTTGTGGTACTTTCTGGTGACGTTCACTACTCCTTCGCTTATGACATCAAGCTTAGATATCGCCGCAACAGCCCGAACATCTATCAAATCACGTGCAGTGGCATTAAAAATCAGTTCCCTGCTCCGCTGCTTAAATTCTGCGATGTATGGGACCGTCTGTTATACAGCCCTCGCTCAGTTTTGAACTACTTCACTAAGCGTAAACGCTTGAAGATCGAAAAGCGAAGCCCTGATAATCAGACCTTCTATCGCCTTTCAAACCGCAGTGCGATTGGAGAATTGAGGCTAGACACTGATGGGAAACCGCAATCGATCACGACACTCAGTGGCGACGGTAAAATTACCCGTTTCCCAGAGCCCGATTGATAAAATGCTCCTTATCGCTCGCGTATCCGTAATGTCAGTTTTTAGTAAAGACGCTTGCGATCACACTCTGTAGACCCAATAGTTATGCTTATGCTTATGCTTATGTTTATAGTTGATAGCTATCAGCGTTACGGAACTCGATACAAATTTTAACTGGAGCTCGTTATGTTCAATTCTCTCACATCAATGTTTAAACAATTGATTGAAGGCCAGGACCTAAGCAAAAACCAAGGCACATCACCTAATGTCGCCATTGCGAGTTTGTTGTGTGAAGTCGCGGGTGCCGACCATCAGATCAATGAATCAGAAAGAGTCGCTAAGCTACAGCTTCTGCAGCGTTTGCTGGATTTAGATGAAGAACAAGCAAAGGTACTGCTCGCGCAAGCAGAGCCGAAAGTAGAGCAATCAGTATCGCTGTATGACTTTACATCGCAACTCAGAGACCTATCTCAGCCAGTGCGAATCGACTTAATCAAAGCGATGTGGGAAGTAGCGCATGCCGACGGGGAAATTGACCCTATCGAAGATTCTGTGATCCGTAAAACAGCAGAACTGCTCTACGTCGACCACAGTGACTTTATCAAGACTAAGCTGAACGTCCTCGGTAAAAGCTAACCAAAGGTTTTCTATTCGCGTTAAGCCTCTGTATTAACGTAAACGATCGCCATGCATGATGCCTTTAAGTTCTAATGGCGCGCCTTTTTTCGTTACATAAAGGCCGCGCTGATTCGATACCAACACACTGCGCTTACCTTGGGTTTGTTGAATGTATAAGTGCTTGATATTGAATGTCTGTTTATCTTGGGCCTGCTCTTGGTCCAATTGATAAAGGTAGTAGTGATTCCCCCAGCGTAAGAACACACCAAACATTTGCTTGGTTTGGACGACATTCCCATCCATGTCGTAACCAATGTACTGCATTTTAACTCGACCATTTTCCAATCGAAGTGAGATTTTCTCCCAGCCTATCATCGGGTATTCTGCGGTGAATTTATAAGTACTTTTGGTTGCGAGCCCAGAAATTAAGCCTACATTTAGAATCACAAAAAGCGTCAACAAGATAGGCATCCAAAACTTACGATTCATATCGGCTATCCTCGCTCATCGTCATTGTCGTCATCACAAGAGAGCGATTTAAACTGATGGCTCATCTCTTTCCAGCGCCCGTTAGTCAAAGCAACGGCTTGAATGTTCTGACATCCAACGCCAATGCGATGTAGGTAGAGTGACTCAACACCGAGCTCTGACACAGTATTCAACTCGGTTAAGAGCTCTTGATCAAAATTCAAACTGTCGTGATAAACATCCATACCGCGATAGCTCGTCTTATCCATAAAAAAAGCAAACTGATAAAAAAGCATGAGAAGAAATCCGCTGACTAATATTCCTGAGATACGAGATCGATGACGCGCGACAAAATGCTGCACCTGACGCTGTTTATACGAGTCTGGTTGCTTCGTTAAGGCTGACTCACGTTCATTGTCACCACGCTCAGTACTCGAGCTCTTTGATACTAAGGGTTCTTTAAGCGCTTCAACTCGAGGCGATTCATATTGAGGTACTTCAACTTGAATAGCCGAGGTGGGTGTTGATAGGTAGCCACCAAGCTGTTGAGGTCTGCTAAAACTGTACCCTTCCTTTTGCACCGTTAAGATTTTGCAATCACACTGAAGCGAACCTAATGCTGTACGAATGTTCTTAACTGCAACATTAAGCGAACTGCCCGTCACCACCCTGCCCGGCCAACAATGCTCAAGCAAGAAGTCACGACCCACAGCTTTGGGGCTGTTCTTCACTAGGAACTCAAGAATCAAGGCTTCTGAGGGAGACAAAGTCACCCGCTTGTCCAAGTTCGAATCAATGAGTGTGTTGTTAATCATCTCGATACCCGAAGCGTCTAAGATGATTTTTTCAGGGCTACTGGCGTTCATTTCGGCGAGGTGTTCATAAATAAAAAGGTCATCAAAAAGGTGTTTGCTTGGTTATTCTAATGCCAAGCTATACATAGAAAAGAGTGGCGCGAAGTTTAACCAATAATTCAGTCAAATATAAGTTCGACGAGTAACAAGATGAAATAACGACAAGGTGAGTCAGTCACGTAAACTCACTCACCTTTAAACATAGCCAAGGTTTAACTCTAAACTTGCCATGGAATAGACAGGCCTGATCATCGCTTTTTGGTTTGGCTTCTCTTGTGCTATTTGTTTTGGGTGAACTAACGCTACCATCTAGCTCTGCCCAATCAAGGTCGAAACCTGCGATTTAATATTAATTAAAGCGCTTCTGACATTTATTAAGAATTAACATTCTTTTCATTCTGTTTGTGTTGATGTAAAAACCGATACCCACCACCTATTGAACAAGAGAAATACCAGTCAAATGTCTCTTATTACAGATTCAACTTTCCTCACTCAGCATTCGTGAAAACTGAATCCAATTCCCTATCAAATCTCATTATCAGGCCGTCATTTATTCGTTATCGTCAGATTGATTCTCTAATTGAGATGCTGATATACAATTAATTTTAAACCACATCAAAAAATCAAATTTTTCCTTTTTTATCAACAACATAAAAACTGGCACAGTCATTGCTCTTTAAGTTTTACACGGCCTCAATTAATTACGGAAGATTATGATGATGAAATTAAAAACACTCCTCTTAACATCGGTCACATCAATGTCTCTCATCGCCTGCGGCGGTGGTGGTGGCGGGTCCGGCAGTTCTGGTGGCGGAGGTGGTGCAAGCGGCTCAACTGACAGCGCTGCGAGTCCTGCCGCAACAGCTGCCAATACGACTTTTGTTGATATTGCTGTACCGGACAGTTTTGAGTGGCGTGGAACGGCTTCGCGAACAATGAGCGTCATTGTCGTCAGTAGTTTTTCATACAAAGACGGTGAGCCGGCTCCAATTCGCGGTTCCCACATCATCAAACTATACAGCGTGACCTCAGACCAAACAGATTCTCAAGCCTTCTACTCTGGTATGTCGAACCGCGATGGTGAATTAGTGAGTGACTTTAGCATTCCAACCAACTGGGAAGGATTGGAAATCGTTGCTCAGGTGCGTGGTCAAGAGTGTAGAAGTACTGTTGACCTAGATAACGTCACTACTGATTTGCTAGTTTCTTGCGACATTGTTCTGGATTCTGACTAAGGATAGCTGCCATGAAAAATATTAAAAAATCTCTAATGGTGATGGGTTCAGTCGCTATGTGTTCTTTCTCGCAACAGACGTTTGCAGCTGCAACAGAAAACACAACAACCACTAACGGTGATGGCTCAATAACAGTGACTCAAAAGATCGATGCAAGTAGTACCTCACCACATTACATCGCGCCTTCTGGTTATGGTTTCGACATCTACAGCCGAGCAAACGAAGACTACTCTTGGCAACATAATTTAACGGTCCCTGATGGCGCACAGATTACCGCAGCGACACTCACTATTTACGCTTATGATGTTGATTCAGAAGCACACCACGGAGAAAACGGAGAATACGACAGTATCGCTGTTGACGGTTCTTTACTTACTCCCGGGTTCTTACAAGGTACCAACAATAACTGGTCGACAACCGTTTTTGACCTCCCTATCGCTTCACTTGACGACAGTCTTGTGAATGTAGACCTAGATATTGATGTGAATAACGACGGTTGGCTAACCACGCTGGATTACAGCCTTATCAGTGTTACTTATGTCACCATTGCTAATACCCCTCCTTCTACACCAACTCTAAGTCGCAGCACTGGACTCGGTGATAATGACGACTTGGTTGTGACAGTAACCGGTCCAACACCGGAAGACCCAGACGGTGATTCTGTAACTTATAGCTACCGTTGGTTTGTCGATGTAGGTCAAGGGTTCTATGTGGATGATGAGTTTGTCGGAAAAAATGACAACAGTAATGCCACGTTGCCGGCCAGTGAAACTGAAGTTGGAGAACTTTGGAAGGTTCAGGTCATCGCTATTGACCAGAATGGACTGATCAGTGAAATCGCTGAGATTGCATGGCCTTCAATTGGGGATAGTGACGGTGATGGTGTATCAGATGCAAACGACTACGCACCAAACGATCCGACAATCGCTTTCTATAGCCGAACACCAACCAGTGGATGGTACACATTAGCCTACGAAGATTTATGGCCAAATGAGGGTGACTACGATCTGAATGACTTTGTTAGCCACTACGCATTAGGTGTTTATACAAACGCGAATAACCAAATAACTCGTTTTGATTACTACGGCCAAGCTATTGCTCGTGGAGCGGCTGAAGACAATGGTTTCGCTATTTCGTTAGCAGGGCTTGAAGACACGGATGTCACTTCACTGACCAAAACATACAACGGCTCTACCGTAGCGTTAACACCAGAGGCCGGTCACTCAGGCGAGTTGGTATTTGTTGTGATTGATAGTGTCGCGGCGATGCTGCCAAGTACAAGCACTTATAGCTTTTACAACACAGAGTCGGGTGATGCACGAAGCTTAATCGATTACAGTGTCTCGCTGGTGATTGATGGTTCAATTCCTGCGCTAAGCAATACGGATTTTAACCCGTTCATTTACAAAGCCAACGCGAGAGGTAGAGAGATTCACTTGATGAACTATCCAAATACAGATGTAGCAGATACCGCAATATTCGGTGCTGGTGATGATGATACAGTAACAAGTGAAGGTGAATACTATCAAAACACGACTGGCCACCCATGGGCTCTAGATATCCCAGGCCAATGGTCTCACCCATACGAACGTATTGATACTTGTGAAGCATATGAACATCTAACCACGTGGGCAGAGTCTGGCGGTACACTTCAAACGGACTGGTTCACATCACCGACAGGGTCGAAGGTATGGTAAGTAACTCGAGCTTGGTCATTAAAAAATGAGTTAATCTTTAGAAATACCGATAAAAATTAATCGAGTAGGAGGAGGCCTCACGGCCTCCGTCCTCTCACACCACCGTACAAG
>NZ_JBFSVE010000064.1:0-29156 GCF_041467715.1 Vibrio sp. 10N.247.311.14 | reverse complement strand
ATACGAGATACGAGATACGAGATACGAGATACGAGATACGAGATACGAGATACGATCAGGATGTCTCTTAGTGAAATGAAGTTCAACATACTTCAACGCTAAATTGTATTGAGCTTCCCTAGAATACAGACGTAAAAAAACCGCTAGTTGCCTAGCGGTTTTTTTTGTTTAGCGAAACTTATTAAGCCAAGGCCTAAGGCATCTCGTCAAACTCTTCACCTTCTTTGTCCACTTGTGGTGGCATTAGGTGTTCACGCGTAATACCTAACTTCATAGCCAGTGCAGATGCAACGTAGATAGAAGAGTAAGTACCAACCGTAATACCCAGTAGAAGTGCAGTCGCGAAGCCGTGAATCATAGCGCCGCCCTGAACGAACAGTGCGATAACTACGAATAACGTGGTACCAGAAGTGATCAATGTACGGCTCAATGTTTGTGTGATTGAGCTGTTCAGTACTTCAGGTGCTTCACCCTTACGCATCTTACGGAAGTTCTCACGGATACGGTCGAATACAACAATGGTATCGTTGAGGGAGTAACCGACGACCGTTAGCAAGGCTGCTACGATGGTAAGGTCGACCTCAATTTGCATTAGAGAGAACACACCCAGAGTGATGATAACGTCGTGCGCCAGTGCTAATACTGCACCCGCAGCCAAACGCCATTCAAATCGCACTGATACGTAGATCAAGATACAGATAAGAGAAACTAGAATAGCAAGGCCACCCGCTTCTGTTAATTCGTCACCCACGTTAGGACCAACGAACTCGATACGACGCATTTCAACTTGCTCACCAGTACCATTCTCAATAGCAGAAAGGATTTGGTTACCAAGCGTTTCGCCCGCTACGCCATCACGTGGACGTAAACGAACCATCACATCACGAGCTGAACCGAAGTTCTGTACCGTTGCATCACCAAAGCCTTCGGCTTCTAGTGCACTACGAATATCAGGAAGGTGTGCCGGTTGTTCAAAACCAACTTCAATCAGAGTACCGCCAGTAAAATCTAGACCCCAGTTCAACGATTTCGTTGTTAGGGTGAAGATAGCAGTACCAATCATCAAGATAGAAAAAACAAAGGCAACCTTTGACCAACGCATAAAGTCGATCATTTTGTCTGCTTTTAGAATCTGAAACATATTAATTCCTAGCCTTAGATCGACAGTTTTTTAACGCGTTTGCCGCCATACATCAGGTTCACGATACAACGTGTTCCGATAATAGCTGTAAACATTGAAGTCAAGATACCGATAGACAGCGTTACCGCGAAGCCTTTGATAGCACCCGTACCCACAGCAAATAGAATGATTGCTGTTAGTAGTGTGGTGATGTTGGCATCGGCGATTGTGCTGAATGCGTTCGCGTAACCTTGGTGAATCGCTTGTTGTGGACTGCGTCCATCTCGAAGCTCTTCACGTATACGCTCAAAGATCAGAACGTTCGCATCAACCGCCATACCGACCGTTAATACGATACCGGCAATACCCGGTAGGGTCATGGTAGCCCCCGGAATCATCGACATAACACCGATAATCAACACCAAGTTAGCCATTAGCGCAACGTTCGCAATCAGACCAAAGCTACGGTAGTAAAGCAGCGTAAACAGCATTACAGCAGCCATACCCCAAACCATCGCCATGATACCCATATCGATGTTTTGCTGACCCATAGATGGACCAATCGTACGTTCTTCTACAATCGAGATAGGCGCAATCAACGCACCAGCACGCAGTAGAAGTGCCAAGTTATGAGCTTCAGCCGTTGAGTCAATACCAGTAATACGGAAGTTACGGCCTAGCGCAGATTGAATCGTCGCTTGGTTAATCACTTCTTCGTGCTTACTTAAGATAACTCGACCTTCCGGTGTTTTACGACCGCTGTCTTTGTACTCTGCAAATACCGTTGCCATTAGCTTACCGATATTCTGACGAGAGAATGCAGACATCTTGCTACCACCTTCGCTGTCTAGCGAGATGTTAACTTGAGGACGACCATATTCATCAACACTTGAACTTGCATCAGTAATACTTGAACCGCCTAGGATAACGCGCTTCTTAAGTACCACAGGGCGACCATCACGATCTTGCTTGATTTCGCTACCCGCAGGGGCACGACCAGAAGCGGCAGCGGCTAAGTCAGCACTGCTATCCACTTCACGGAACTCAAGCGTCGCGGTAGCACCAAGAATTTCTTTAGCGCGAGCCGTGTCTTGAACACCAGGCAATTCCACTACGATACGGCTAGAGCCTTGACGTTGAACCAAAGGTTCAGCAACACCAAGTTCGTTAACACGGTTACGTAGAATGGTAATGTTTTGCTCTACCGCATAGTTGCGGATTTCTTGAAGACGAGCCTCTGTGAAGCTAGCAACCAAAGAAAAACGACCATTAGATTCAGAATCTACAAACGTCATGTCTTGGTGCTTAGATTGCAGTAGCGATTTCGCTTCAGCAAGCTGCTCGGCGTTACGTAGAATCACTTCAACCGCATCTTTACCAGATGGGCGAATTGCACGGTAACGGATTTTTTCTTCACGAAGTTCGCTACGGAACGCTTCTTCTTGTTGGCCAACCAGCTTTTGCATCGCAGCGTCCATATCCACTTCCATCAAGAAGTGAACACCACCACGTAGGTCAAGACCAAGCTTCATTGGTGCAGCACCAATAGATTCAAGCCAATCAGGAGTTGAAGCAGCTAAGTTTAAAGCAACGATTACGTCTTCATCTAATGCTTCAGTGATGACATCACGAGCACTAATTTGAGAGTCTGTATCGTTAAAGCGAACAAGAATGGAACCGTTTTCTAGAGCAACGGATTTAGTAGAAAGGTTTTCAGCTTCAAGAGCATTGGTGACAGCATCCAGCGTAGACATATCTACAGAGGCGCCGCGCGCCCCTGTAACTTGAACTGCCGGATCTTCACCGTATATATTCGGAAGTGCGTACAACGCAGCGATGGCGATAGTAAACACCACCATCAGGTACTTCCATAACGGGTAACGGTTTAGCACAGCGAGGATCCTCTAGCTGTTTATAGAGATTTCAGAGTACCTTTTGGTAGCACTGCTGTAACGAAGTCTTTCTTGATAACTACTTCGTTGTTTGCATTCAGTTCGATAGCAACGTAGTCGCTGTCTTCTGCAATCTTAGTGATCTTGCCAATTAGGCCGCCGCTTGTAAGAACTTCATCACCTTTGCCCATAGAAGACATAAGGTTCTTGTGCTCTTTAACACGCTTAGCTTGTGGACGGTAGATCATGAAGTAGAAGATCACAGCGAACATACCTAGCATGATAAGCATTTCGAAACCGCCGCCTGCTGGTGCACCTTCTGCTGCTGCGTGAGCTTGAGAAATAAACATTTAAAACATCCTCTATTATATTTTCGTAATTGTTTGTCTAATTGGGTCGCATCCCTTTATTTTCAAGCCCCATCACTCGGAAGAGAGATAGGGCTCGCAAAAAAGAAATACTAAGATTCTTTACCTAGTGGTGGCACTTCACGCCCCATTCTTGCGTAGAACTCTGCAACGAACTCTTCAAAGCGGTCTTCATCGATAGACTGACGAATGTCTGACATTACTCGTTGGTAGAAACGCAGGTTATGAATCGTGTTCAGTCGAGCACCTAGGATTTCGTTACAACGATCCAAATGGTGTAAGTACGACTTGCTGTAGTTCTTACAAGTGTAACAGTCACACTCTGAATCTAGTGGTGTTGTATCGGTTTTATGCTTCGCATTACGGATCTTGATCACACCTTCAGTCACAAACAGGTGGCCGTTACGTGCATTTCGCGTTGGCATTACACAGTCAAACATGTCGATACCGCGACGAACACCTTCAACCAAGTCTTCAGGTTTGCCTACGCCCATTAGGTAACGTGGCTTATCTTCCGGCAGTTGAGGACATGTGTGCTCAAGAATACGGTGCATATCTTCTTTTGGTTCGCCTACTGCTAGGCCACCTACTGCGTAACCGTCGAAACCAATTTCAGTTAAGCCTTTAACGGATACATCACGAAGGTCTTCGTACACGCCACCTTGAACGATACCGAACAGTGAGTTCGGGTTTTCAAGTTTATCGAAGTGGTTACGTGAACGCTCAGCCCAACGAAGAGACATCTCCATTGAGTCTTTTGCTTCTTTGTGTGTCGCAGGGTAAGGCGTACACTCATCGAAGATCATTACGATGTCTGAACCTAAATCTTTTTGGATTTCCATAGACTTCTCAGCGTCCATGAAGATCTTGTCACCGTTTACAGGGTTACGGAAATGAACACCCTCTTCAGTGATTTTACGCATTGCACCTAGGCTGAATACTTGGAAGCCGCCTGAATCTGTCAGGATAGGACCGTGCCAGTTCATGAAATCGTGCAGGTCACCGTGCATTTTCATGATTTCTTGACCAGGACGTAGCCATAGGTGGAATGTGTTACCTAATAGGATTTCAGCACCTGTGTCTTTTACTTCTTCAGGTGTCATACCTTTAACAGTACCGTAAGTACCTACAGGCATGAATGCTGGGGTTTCAACGGTACCGCGTTCAAACTGAAGTTGACCACGACGTGCGCCGCTATTAGTTTTTTTAAGTTCGTATTTTAATTTCACGAAGCCTCCAATATGCCAGAGAAACAATCTGACTGTTAATTCAGAACCTTAGGCCAAACTAAAGTTCAGTCTAGTGGGTTCTATGAGGAGCGGTCGCGTATTCCTTGCGAGAGATTAGACAGACACCCTGCCCGACTCCTAGCTTACTGCTAGCACCCGTAAATTTTTGTATCGCTTAAACCAGCTTAACTTAGCTCGTTTTCTTATTGATGAACATCGCATCGCCGTAGCTGAAGAAACGGTATTCGCTCTTCACGGCGTGATCGTATGCGTTCATCACATTATCGTAGCCAGCAAATGCACTCACCAACATAATCAGTGTTGATTCTGGCAAGTGGAAGTTGGTAATCAAGCAATCCACCAACTGGTATTCATAGCCAGGGAAGATGAAGATTTCTGTATCACCAAAGAAAGGAACGAGCTCGGTGCCTTTCTTCAATGCATCTTGCGCTGCACTTTCTAGTGAGCGTACTGATGTTGTACCAACAGCAATAACACGGCCGCCACGAGCTTTTGCTGCAGCTACGGCGTCAACCACTTCTTGCGGCACTTCAACGTACTCAGCATGCATGTGGTGATCGTTAATATTATCAACTTTTACTGGCTGGAACGTACCAGCACCAACATGAAGCGTCACGTAAGCAAACTCAACACCTTTTTCTTTCATGTCAGCCATTAGCTTGTCATCAAAGTGAAGGCCTGCTGTTGGCGCTGCAACCGCACCCGGCTTTTCATTATAGACAGTCTGGTAGCGCTCTTTATCTGCATCTTCATCAGGACGATCGATGTAAGGAGGCAGTGGCATGTGACCAACACTGTTAAGAATCTCTAAAACGCTTTGATCAGATGTGAAATGGATTTCGAATAACGCATCGTGACGCGCCACCATTTCAGCTTCATATTCATCGTTCTCACCAAGGAACAACTTGGTACCCGGCTTCGGTGATTTAGAACAACGAACATGCGCAAGAATGCTTTTCTCATCAAGCATACGTTCAACCAGCACTTCAAGCTTACCGCCTGATGCCTTGCGACCAAATACACGAGCTGGAATCACTCGAGTGTTATTGAAAACAACAAGATCGCCTGGCTCAACCAAGTCTAAAACGTCTTTAAACGAACCATCAGCTAGGTTACCGCTGTTGCCATCTAATTTAAGCAGGCGGCTTGCTGTACGCTCCTCTTGAGGGTAGCGAGCAATGAGTTCATCTGGTAGGTCAAAGTGAAAATCTGAAACTTGCATGTGTCTAGTCTTGTCTTAGTTGATGAGATTTGTGCCGTTGACGAATCATAAATCGTAGTTGCTGGATAATCGTTACGGTAAGTCAATCGTTACCAGAAACACATCGCAAACACGACTAAAAATTTCGCAGTGGGCTAGTATAGGCACACGAGCCGCAATAGCAAGGTTTACAGCACTGGATTATTGTAAAGAGGCGTAAAATAATGCGACTGATTCACCTCCTCAAGCTAAAGAATTAGTTGCATAAAACTCACCCAAGAATGCGTCAGATCTCAGTTATTTTTTGGATAAAAAACTATAGTAATAGCAACAAATAAAAAAGAAGGAGGTTCGTATGATCAAGGTTGAAGATATGATGACTCGCAACCCTCATACCCTATTGCGCTCACACTCACTGGCCGATGCTAAGCACATGATGGAAGCACTTGATATCCGCCATATTCCGGTCGTCGATTCCGACAGGCAACTACTAGGTGTCGTCACACAACGAGACGTTCTCGCCGCTCAAGAATCCAGCCTACAAAACATCCCACAAGCTCAATCTTTTACTCTTGCTACTCCCCTCAACGACATCATGCACAAAAGTGTTATGTCGGTAGAGCCGCGTGCAGGATTAAAAGAATCGGCTATCTACATGCAGAAACATAAAGTGGGCTGTTTACCTGTCGTAGAAAACCACGAACTAGTAGGCATTATTACAGACAGCGATTTTGTCACGATAGCGATCAATTTACTGGAGCTGCAAGAAGAAGTAGAGCCAGAAGAAGCAGAAGTAGAGTAACGCTCGGAATTGATATAAAGAAGAGCGGCCAATTCAGCCGCTCAGAGGGATTGTTGTCGCAGCGGATTATTATAGAAGCTCAGATACCACATCCGCTAATTGATGGAATGTCTCACGACGCGAAGAGCTTGGTCGCCAGACAAGGCCAATATCTCGGTAGGCCTGCTGACCAGGAGGATCGATCACAACGAGATTCTGGTTTTCCAATAAACCGTGGTCGATCGCCATTTGCGGAATAAAGGTGGTTCCTAAACCATTGGCCACCATTTGCACCAATGTGTGAAGGCTCGTCGCTGTGAACGGGTTTATCTTCTCTTTATCCGTTAACTTACAAGCCGACACAGCATGCTCTGTTAAACAGTGCTCGTTCTCCAACAAGAATACAGATTCGTCGGGCAGGTCATCGTATTTAATCGGAACACGAATACCGTCAGCTTGATTGCGACTTATCACCATACGGAAAGGGTCTTGCCCAACAACTTGGCTTTCCATATTGTCGATATCGACAGGCAGAGCCAGAATCAGTACATCTAAGTCTCCATGACGCAGCGCAGCCAATAGGTTGGTTGTTGTGTCTTCACGTAACAATAAATTAAGCTGAGGAAAGCGTTGGTTGGCCTCTTGTACCAAATCACACAGAAGGAATGGCGCAATGGTAGGGATACACCCGACTCTTAGCTGCCCTTGCATCGCGTCTCCATTACATAGATTTCCAAGTTCGACAAGATCTTGCCCTTTCGCCAATAGCTCTCGACCGTGCTTGACCACCAGCTCACCTGCTTGCGTGAAAACCAGCGGGCTCTTTTTATCTTTCTTCTCATAAAGCGGGCAACCAATGAGTTCCTCTAGGTTTTGAATGCCTTTACTTAACGTAGATTGACTGACGAAACAGCGATCAGCGGCATCACTGAAATGACGAGTTTCGTGAAGAGTAACAAGATAGTGAAGTTGCTTAAGACTTGGCCATTTATTCATGAAATTACTTTGTAATATGAGTAGGATAAGTTACGTAAAGGTCATAAGACCTAAGGACAGGACAAAGAATAAGCTTATCGCTTTTTTCGATTAACTTAATCTATTTAATTCGCTTTTTTCTATAGTACCGATTGTACTATAGTTTGTCGCGTAGAAACGGAGCCCAAACAAAGATGTGTTGGGCCAACTAATTTTTTAGGAGATTCCAAAATGGTACTAGTAGGTCGTCAAGCCCCTGACTTTACTGCAGCAGCTGTTCTAGGTAACGGTGAGATCGTTGATAACTTCAACTTCGCAGAATTCACTAAAGGTAAGAAAGCTGTAGTTTTCTTCTACCCACTAGACTTCACTTTCGTTTGTCCTTCAGAGCTAATCGCTTTCGACAACCGTCTAGAAGATTTCCAAGCCAAAGGCGTTGAAGTAATCGGTGTTTCTATCGATTCACAATTCTCTCACAACGCATGGCGTAATACTGCTATCGCTGACGGCGGTATCGGTCAAGTTAAATACCCTCTAATTGCTGACGTTAAGCACGAGATCTGCAAAGCATACGATGTTGAGCACCCAGAAGCAGGCGTTGCTTTCCGTGGTTCTTTCCTAATCGACGCTGACGGTCTTGTACGTCACCAAGTAGTTAACGATCTTCCACTAGGTCGTAACATCGACGAAATGCTACGCATGGTAGACGCACTAAACTTCCACGAGAAGAACGGTGAAGTTTGTCCTGCACAATGGGAAGAAGGTAAATCAGGTATGGACGCATCTCCAAAAGGTGTTGCAGCATTCCTATCTGAGCACGCTGACGACCTAAGCAAGTAATTATCTCTTAAGCCCGAACTCAACGCGGGTTAATGGTTGGAAGACTCTCTATAAAGAGACATAAAGCATAAGCTAATAGCGCAAAGCGCACCGCCAATCAGTTAAGAAGTAAAGTCCTATTAAAAGCCCGAAGTTAACGCTTCGGGCTTTTTGTTTTCTCCCTAGACTGTTTCTTATATACATAATTGAGGTAGTTCTAAACCCAAACTTTACCTCTATTTTCCTCCGCTACAACCTATTCATGTCCGTATCTAGATTGCTATTATTTCATCAGTATCTTTTTGAACGGATAAACAAGATGAACACCGAAATTGAAGTCTGTATCGATAACTTAGAATCTCTTCATAACGCACTATCTGGTGGCGCGAATCGAATTGAGCTTTGCTCTTCATTGGCACTTGGCGGATTAACTCCAAGCTTCGGAATGATGAAGCAAGCGGCAATAATTTCGTCCGTTCCTGTCTACGCTATGATAAGACCAAGACAAGGCGATTTCATTTTCAATAACGACGATATGCTCTGTATGCTTGAAGATATTGAAGCTTGTGCAAATGCAGGATTGGATGGGGTCGTACTTGGTGTGTTAGCGCCGAACGGAAGTATCGATATGCCAAAAATGCAACAACTGGCTGACAAAGCGCACTCGTTAAAGCTTGGGATTACCTTCCACAGAGCCATCGATCAAAGCTCTGATTTCCAAGCAGCATTAGAACAAATCATTACACTTGGATGCGAAAGAGTCCTGACATCAGGGCTTGCTGCTAATGCTGAGCAAGGTATCGATGTATTGGCTGCAATGGTCAAACAAGCCGATGGACGAATTGATATCATGGCGGGGGCTGGCGTTAACGCTGCGAATGCTAAAATGATTCAAAGCGCTACCCAAGTACCTGCTCTTCACCTTTCAGGTAAATCAACAAGACCGAGCCTAATGGAAAACAACTCGAGTGCTCAAATGGGCAATGATGATATTGATGATTATCAGATCCCAGTGACAGATGCGAGTAAGATATCTGATGTGAGAGCCGCCCTCACCGCTTAGGGCAATAATCGCCAGCATAAATCCAGAGAACCTCGCTGACTAATCTAACTGACTGACGTATATTAGATTTAATAGCGCAGAAAATTTTCATGGATAGATATGGCTAAAGACTTATTCAGCTCTCTTGATTTAAACCTGTTACGAACATTTCTGATTGTTTATCAAGAACAAAACACCAGAAAGGCTGCGGAGCGTTTATTCGTTTCTCAGCCAGCGGTTAGCCAAGCCCTGCAAAAGCTAAGACACCACTTCAACGATGACCTTTTCGTTAAAGTTCATGGTGGCTTACAAGCCACCGCATTTAGCGAAGAGCTAGCGAATGAAATCTCACCTCATTTAGATGGTTTGAAAACCGCAATTAACTCCTCAAATACCTTTGACCCAAAGCAAATTGACAACCCAATAAAAATTGCGTTGTCCCCCGCGGTATTATCATGTTTATCAGGGGTTCTCTACAAAATCATCAAGCATCAAGCTCCAAACTGTGAGTTAGAATTAACTAGCTGGACAACATCCTCAGTTGAAGACATACAAAAAGGAAAGATCTTTTTAGGCGTTGCTTATCAACTACCTAATGTCTCAAAAGAAATTTATATTCAAAAGCTCGTTGAGCTTGATGGACGGCTATTTGTAAGAAAAGACCATCCAGTAAAAAAATCAATTGTCACCCCACAAGATTTGGCTGGCTATGAGATTGCATCACTAATATCACCAGGGTGGAACGATAACTTTAGTCAAGCTTCACGAATATTAGAAACCCACTCGATTCCTCATCGCGTTGGATTTCGTTCTGAAATGGTATCAGCTCTTGTTGATGTTCTGCTTAATTCTGATATGTACATGCCACATTCCAACCTCTTTTCTATCCATAACTATCCCAACCTGAGAGCTATTGATATTGACATCGCGAGCGAACTAAAAATGGTCGGAGTATATAGCCATATCCATACAAAGAATCGTAATAGCCCTCTTCATATGTGGCTCTGCGATGTTGTTCAGCAAGCACTAAACGAACAGATTAATAAGTAGTGCTTATTACAATTATACAAAATACTACTTAGCCTAAAAATAAAACACTGTTTAATATTAGCCCTATCAAAACGGATACTGAACTACGAAGGATCGTGCAGTTAAGTTAACCCTAAATAGAGACTAATATGAAAATTGCACTTACTACCCTAATTTCAGCTTCACTACTTTCTGTTCCAGTTCTTGCAAACAACTTTGACAGCCAACACCGTGTGGGTATCGGTTACAACCAAACTCAAGTAGACGATTGGCTAACCGATGACACAGTTGATTGGGGTAACGGTATCAAACTTGAATATGGTTATGAATTTAACCGTATCGTAGGTATCAACGTTTCTTACGCAACGAATAGCGATGACGAAAACGTTGAAGGTATAAAAGCCGAGATCGATGGTTACAAATTCCAAGTTGATGCTGATATCGGTTATAAATTTGAATTAGATGGCTTCTCTTTGAAACCTTATGGTGTTCTGGGCCTAGCTCGTCAAAGTGAAGATAATTCAATTAGCATCCTAGACAAGAAGTGGACTGAATCATACAACGATACCAGCTTCGTTGTTGGCCTAGGTGGTCGAGCTGAATTCGGGCCACACCTATACACCGACATGCGCTTTGAATTCGCGAGCTACGATGACGTAGATTACGACACATTCTCATGGACTGTCGGTTACCGCTTCTAATAGATTGAAAAAGCCAGCGTCTAAGCTGGTTTTTTACAATCAGTCAATTGCTGGGTTTTAACACCTCATCAAAGTTGACTCACTTTTGAACAATTCTCAAATCAAAATTCATTGCAGCCACGGACGGTTAATTGCTTTAGGTATTTTTATGAAGATAAAAACTTCCCTGCTTTTACTATCTACCCTTTCTACTTCCGTTTCAGCAAGTGCTCTTCATTTATCCCCGGAACTAAAAATTGGCTCTTATCATGGCTTCGGAATGCAGGCGGGCATCACCGATGTGGCAAATTTAGGTGCCGTTTACCTTAGCTATTCTCACCTTTGGTATGACAGCGATCGATATGACGAAACGGTTGATGCGTATCGTGTTGGTATACAAAACATGTTTGGAAGAAACCAAATCCACGGCTTTCAGGCTGAAATTGGCGTGGCAAGTTATGACGGTACGAAAACGCGCTCAGGCGAAGTAGAAGAGAAAACAACACATGGTATAAGCCTAGGCGGGGCCTACGTTTACCAAGCGACACCAATGCTTGGATTACGTGCTGGTGTTGATATGAATATTTTTGAACACAACAAAACCTTTGTGCCTTACGACACAACGGTCAATTTCAATCTTGGTGCAATAATTAGCTTCTAAAGATAAGCTCTATTTGAGTGCGTCATCAAGGCTTTGATCGCCTAGGTGACGTACATCTTTACCCTTCACAAAGTAAATAATGTATTCGCAGATATTTTGGCAGCGGTCTCCCACTCGCTCAATCGCACGCGCTGACCACATCACCTGCAAAATATTAGGAATGTTCTTAGGGTCTTCCATCATATAGGTCATTAACTGACGAATAACGGCCTCGTACTCCGCATCCAACTTATCATCAAGCTTGTGAACTTCAGCTGCCGCATCAACATCCATACGAGCAAACGCATCTAATACTTGGTGAAGCATGGTGATTGCCTGACGACAAAGAGGCTCTAATGAGACATGAAATTTTTGCTCTTTGGTTGAAGGGATCTCAATAGCACCTTGCGCAATTTTAGAAGCAACATCGCCAATACGTTCCAGATCGGTAATCGTTTTGATGATCGCCATAATCAAACGCAGATCCTTCGCTGTCGGCTGACGCTTTGCAATGATTCGAGTACAAGCCTCATCAATCGACACTTCCATCGCATTCACTTTGTGGTCATCACGAATCACTTTTTTGGCCAATTCAACATCGTCTTTATGAAGCGCCTGCATTGCAAACGAGAGTTGCTGCTCCACTAACCCGCCCATGGTCAATACATGAGTACGGATCGATTCTAACTCGACATTGAATTGCCCTGAAATGTGGCGACCGAAATGCATACTTGCTCCTTGAAAGAAATGAAGAAAGCCATTTTTGTAGAGTGACTTAGCTCTAGATGACACCTTTGGAGAGGTTAGCCATATCTACCAGTAATGTAGTCTTCCGTCTGGTTTTTCAATGGAGACGTAAAAATTGAGTCCGTATCTGAGTACTCGATCAATTTTCCCATATGAATAAAGGCAGTATGGTCACTTACACGCGCGGCTTGTTGCATGTTGTGGGTAACAATCACCACTGTGTATTGCGTTTTGAGATCGTTGATCAACTCTTCAATCGTCAAAGTAGAAATCGGATCGAGTGCCGATGTCGGCTCATCTAACAACAGCACTTCAGGCTCAATCGCAACCGCACGAGCGATAACCAAACGCTGCTGTTGACCGCCAGATAAACCAAAAGCATTCTCATGCAACCGATCTTTCACTTCATCCCATAACGCAGCAGCGCGCAGAGAGCGTTCAACCGCATCATCAAGGTCTCGGCTGTTGCTAACGCCTTGTAGCCTCAAGCCATAAACCACATTCTCATAGATAGATTTAGGAAAAGGGTTTGGACGCTGGAATACCATACCCACACGGCGTCGTAAGGTCGCAACATCCACCTTAGGGTGATAGACGTTCTTGCCATGAAGCTTCACTTTCCCGGAAACCTTACAGCCTTCAACAAGATCGTTCATGCGATTAATGCAGCGCAGCAGAGTCGACTTACCACACCCAGAAGGGCCGATAAACGCCGTCACCTGCCCCTTCGGGATCTGCATCGAGATATCATCAAGTGCTTGGCTCTCTTTATAGTAAAGATTTAGCCCTTCGATCGAGATAGCAATTTGCTCATCCTTCAGATTGTGAACATCAAGTGGTGCTTGGTAACCCAAGGTTTCATTAATCGAGAACATCTAATCTTGTCCTAAGGTTCGGTATTTTTCACGCAAGTTATTACGGATATTGATGGCTGTTAAGTTCAACCCAACAATCACCGTAACCAATAAAAATGAAGTCGCATACACTAAAGGTCGTGCCGCTTCGATATTAGAGGTTTGAAAACCAACATCATAGATATGAAAGCCTAAATGCATGAACTTTCTATCTAAGTGTAAATACGGAAACTGACCATCGACTGGCAAGCTAGATGCCAATTTAACAACACCCACCAGCATAAGTGGTGCAACTTCCCCCGCGGCTCTCGCGATTGCCAAAATTAAACCAGTGATAATCGCTGGGCTTGCCATCGGTAAAACAATGCGCCAAAGCGTCTCAAATTGAGTCGCACCAAGCGCTAATGAACCGTGCCTCACTGCACTAGGAATACGCGTTAAGCCCTCTTCCGTGGTTACGATAACGACTGGAAGCGTCAAGACCGCTAAGGTTAGTGCTGACCAAAGTAGACCCGGCGTACCAAATGTCGGTGCTGGCAATCGCTCTGCATAGAACAACGTATCAATCGAGCCACCAATGGTATAGACGAAAAAGCCTAAACCAAAAACGCCATACACAATCGACGGTACACCCGCCAAGTTAATCACGGCGATACGAATTAAACGTGTTAGTGCGTTGTTTTTTGCGTATTCATGAAGATATATCGCAGCGACTACCCCAAGAGGCATCACGACGATCGACATGAGAATAACCAACAGTACTGTGCCAAAAATAGCAGGAAACACACCGCCTTCAGAGTTTGAGTCTCGTGGGTTCTCTGATAAGAACTTCCAAACTTGTTTGCCCCAGTGCCCAACCTTTTCTAGGTAAGACATATTATTTGGGTACCAATAATCCAGAATGTGACTTAGCGAAATCTCGACCTGCTCGCCTGTCATATCCTCAACGAGTAAGCTTTCGACATTAAGTTGCGTTCTAAGGTGCTCAAGCTTAACTTCGGCTTCACCTAACTGGCGGTTTAATTCCAGTTTAGTTTGAGTATAGGTTTTAAGGTATTCATCGCTCACTGACTCATTGAGTTCAAGCTTACGCTTTTCTAAGCGCAGGTTTTCCAATTGCCAGCTGATATTGCGAATTTCTTGGTTCACGACACGCGACGTTTCTTTACGTAACGTATCAGCGAACGCCAAGCCTTGTTCGAGCTTTTGGTCTATGTTCGAGTCAAAAGTGCCAGAAGCGGTTTTAAAACCCACCGGCTTACCAAAGAAATAACCACCTCGACTTCGTTCAATCACAACCCAATCAAGCGGGGTAGTGGGTTCACGTAAGTTAACATCCAGAATAGAAACAAAGTCCGCAGGGTACAGTTCTCTGTTAGCAACTTTGATGCTTAAGCGCTGTATCAGCCCAGTCGACAAATTTTGAGGAGACAAAAGGTCATGGACTTGTGGAACTTGCTCTATCGGGATGTATTTTCGTTCATATAACTGACCAACCAATACATCTTGTTTTGATACGGTTTCGTCAAGATCGACCACTAGCGATAAGTCTTTGGAGTCAACTTGCCATTGATACAAAGGTGCGGGCCAAAAATAGGTTAAGCCCTTCCAACCAATCAGCAGCATTAGGCCAAGAACAGAAAGCATACTGATGCTCACCGCCCCGCCCGTAAGCCAGATCCACGGAGAGCCCGATTTAACCCAAGATAATAATGACTTCAGTTTATTCATCATGATCGACCTTGCTCTTGGCGTGCTGAAATCAAGGAGCTGCAAAGATCAAGAGACACGCTAGTCAAGCTACTAAAAGCCATTGATACACATTGAGGCAAACCTTTAAAACTACAGCGCACGATATTTATCTCTCAGTCTTTGTCTAACCCACTCAGCAACTGAGTTCACCGCGAATGTAAAGATAAACAGCAAGAGTGCAGCCAAGAACAGCAAGCGGAAATGAGAACCACCCACTTCTGATTCTGGCAGCTCAACAGCAATCGTTGCCGATAAAGTTCTCATCCCTTCCAAAACATTCCAGTCAAGAATTGGGGTGTTACCTGTCGCCATCAAGACGATCATGGTTTCACCAACTGCTCGCCCTAGCCCCATCATAACCGCAGAAAAGATACCTGGACTCGCCGTCAATAGCACCACATAAATAAGCGTCTGCCACGCCGTCGCACCCAACGCTAATGACCCATCAGACAAATGTTTAGGTACAGAGAAAATAGCATCTTCAGCAATAGTGAAAATCGTTGGGATGACCGCAAAGCCCATAGCAAAACCAACCACTAGCGCATTGCGTTGGTCAAAGTCGATACCATAGCTAGCCAAGAAGGTACGAATATCACCACCAAATAACAAGGCTTCAATGTTGTTTCCACCAGCAAACACCGCAACCACTGTAATCACCAATACCGGAATCAATATCAGAGCATGCCAACCGTTAGAGAAGCGACCCGTTACCCTCTTCGGTAAACAGAACCAAACAAGTCCAGTCAACAGTGTGCTCAGTGGTAATAGCATCATTAATGAGAAGACAGCCGTTAAATGTGTTTCAACGATTGGAGCAAACCAAAGCCCAGCCAAAAATCCGATGATCACGGTTGGAAGAGCTTCCATCAGCTCTATCGAAGGCTTCACCACTCTTCGCATGCGTGGAGACATAAAATAAGCGGTGTAAATAGCTCCGAGCACAGCAACCGGCACGGCAAACATCATCGCAAACAGAGCGGCTTTGATAGTACCGAATGTGATAGGTACTAAACTGAATTTCTCTTCAAAGTCATCATTCGCCGATGTTGATTGCCAAACGTATTGCGGCTCAGGGTAACTTTCATACCAGACCTTTTGCCAAAGCGAGGAGAATGAGATTTGTGGGTATTCATTGTCGACTTTAGCCACACTGATGATGCCATCAATCAACGTTGCCAGATGCAGTTCATTGGCAGACATAGCGGCTAGTTGTGGTGATTTATCAAATGCGCGTTCAAACAACGACAGCTTTTCACTGGTCGTATAGTGGCTTTGTAATGTGCCGTTCTTATAGAAGCTATAAAAACCCTTTCTATAAGTATCAGGAAGAATAAATTGCACTTGTTCAGCAAGTTGGAAGTCTCGAATATGGGTCAGGCTACGCTTTTCATCTTTGAGTACATCGAACCATTGAGAAACCTGTCCGTCCTCATGCGTAACCAACAACGAGTATGCGCCAGACAATAAATCGATGCTTTTCACGGAATGCTTCGCATCATTTAAGCTAAGATCAATCACTTCACGAACATCAAAACCGTTATCTGATAGTTTCAAAACAACCAAATCCGATTGTGCTCGTAGGTATAAGGTTTGCCCATCAGGTGTGACAAACAGTTGCTGCTGCAAGCCCAACTTATCCGATAGCCATTGGCTCTTCTGAAAAACATACTGACCAGTAAGGTCACTCTGATACCACTTAACCAAGACTCGTTGGTCACTTAACTGCGCGGCAACCGTAATCCCACGTCCATTCTTAGAGAACGCGAATTTGTCGATCGTCGCCCCATTTGAGGGTTCATCATTTAAAAATGGTTCTGGGAGATCGATTTGCTCAATTTTAGGATCGGCTTCACTGCCCTTTTGCAGCACAGGCGCACTATACTCAGGATAGAAAAAAGTAAGGTTGCTTGCACTATCGGCAAAGGCAAACCAGTTTTCAGATGGGGTATTTCGAGAAAAGGCGATGGGGTTGGCTACAACATCACGCTCAAAGTAAGAGTGTGTATTTTGAGACTCTAAATCCCAAAACTGTACCAAACCAGATTTTTCGATAGTAAATGCATGCTGACCGTATTCATCAACCGATAAGACGATAGGTTTTTCTACGGCAACGGTCTTTACAGCTTGGTCTGTCTCTAAACCAGTATCAGAAAATACCGGTAAAATGACCATCGCCAAGTAAACAAAGATCAATACTAGGGCAGCTAGAACACTGACCGCGCCACATGTCACCGAAAAACGGACGAGACGATCTTTCAACCATCTTTTTTTGTCGCGCTCTTTCAATGAAAATTGGGCTGATGCCATCTGTTTATCTACCTTTTTTTAGCTACTGACATAATATGTACGTTAGATGACAATTATATTACAAGTTACGTTAAACAACTGAAACTAATAACAAGTTTGTTAGCCATATTTCTTAAAGTAAGATCATAGATTTTGTGAATTTTGCCATTCTAATTTAAAGTAATCAGCTCTATAGCCAGTACTCAAGGATTCTCATCTCGATGAAAAAAGACTATGTCACAAAAGAACTTAGCTGGTTATCCTTCAACGAAAGAGTGCTCCAAGAAGCGGCAGATAAGTCAGTCCCCTTAATCGAAAGAGTTCGTTTTTTAGGTATTTACTCGAAAAACCTCGATGAGTTTTACAAAGTCCGATTTGCTGATGTGAAGCGAAAGATCTTACTTCAAGATCCGCAGCTAACCTCCAACTCGCCAAAAACCTTACTGACTCAAATGCAGAGTAAAGCGAGCAAGCTCGATGCTCAATTCCATGAACTGTATAACGACTTGCTATTGGAATTGGTACGCAATCGTATTTTTCTGGTCAACGAACAACAAATCAGCGAAGAACAAAGTGGCTGGATAAAAAAGTACTTTAAGAAAAAAGTGCTGCCACACTTAACTCCGATTCTCTTGAACGAAGATAGCCAGTTACTTAATATTCTCAAAGATGAACAAAGTTACTTAGCCATCGACATCGAGCGTGATGCATCATCTCAATATGTCTTACTCGAAATCCCATCAGAAGCACTCCCTCGATTTGTTAAGTTACCGGAAACTTCGGGTTCGCAGCGTACAACTTTGATCTTGTTAGATAATATAGTTCGATTTTGTTTGGATGACTTACTTAAAGGATTCTTTGAGTATGACTCATTGCGTTGTTTTGCGATAAAAATGACACGTGATGCCGATTATGATCTGCAAGAGGACAATGAAAATAACCTATTAGAATCGATGTCTTTAGGTTTAGAACAGCGCTTAACGGCACTGCCGATACGTCTGATCTATGAATCTGAAATGCCAACTGAAATTCTCAACTTCTTACAAGTCAGACTTAAACTGTCTGACTATGACAGTGTCATCGCAGGTGGTCGCTATCATAACTTCAAACATTTCTCTGAGTTCCCAAGCCTTAACCGACGTGATTTAGTTAATCGTCCTCTACCCGCGATTAAGTGCGCGCATTTCAGCCATTACCCAAACTATTTCGAAGCGCTCAAAGCTCGCGACATCTTACTGCATTATCCTTATCACACCTTTAGTCACATCACTGAACTGGTTAGGCAGGCTTCCTTTGACCCGAAGGTAACCTCCATCAAAATAAACGTTTACCGTGTTGCGGAAGGCTCAAAACTCCTCAGCTCGATCATCGATGCGGCGCACAATGGCAAAAAGGTCACTGTGGTTGTCGAGCTGCAAGCACGCTTTGATGAGCAAGCCAACATTCAATGGACCAAGAAACTTCAAGAAGCGGGTGTAAAAGTCATCCATGGCATCCCAAGTTTGAAGATCCATTCCAAGTTGCTGCTCATCAAACGAAAAGAAGGCAAGCATACCGAGCATTATGCCCATATTGGCACTGGCAACTTCCATGAAGTTACAGCGCGCGTGTATACCGATTTCTCTCTGCTCACTGCGAATGAAGATTTGACTCAAGAGGTGAGACAAGTCTTTAAGTATATTGAAAACCCTTATCAAAAGTCCCAGTTCAAGCAACTGATTGTGTCACCAAAGAATACTAGAAAACGTCTGTACCAATTGATAGATAATGAAATACAAAACGCGATAGAAGGTAAACCTGCAAGCATCACTCTAAAACTCAACAACTTGGTCGATCGAGAGATCATTGAAAAGCTCTATCAGGCTAGCCAAGCCAATGTAAAAGTGAGAATGGTCATTCGCGGCATGTGCTCTCTTGTCCCTGGCATACCCAACATCAGTGATCATATTGAGATAGTCAGTGTGGTCGATCGTTTCCTCGAACATCCGAGAGTGATGATATTTGGTAACGCTGGAAAGCCGAAGGTCTATATATCTTCCGCTGACTGGATGACACGAAATTTTGATCACCGCATCGAAGTTGCAGCTCCAATTTTAGATCCAAAGATCAAGCAAACCATTATCGATATCACCGAGTTTCATTTCGATGACAGCAACAAAGCTCGAGTGCTAGACCAAGCGATGAGCAACTCTTACACACAACCACCAGCAAACCTACTTGATTACCCGACGTCACAACTCTCCACTTACCACTATATTAAACGTATGGAGAAACTTGCTCGCAAGAAGTACAAACAAGAGAAGAAATCATGCCGCTAATTGATAACAAACATTCTCGATGTATTGCCGCTATCGACTTGGGTTCGAACAGCTTTCACATGGTGGTTGCCCGAGTATTCGATCAACACCTGCAATTAGTCAGCAGACACAAACAGAAAGTGAGATTAGGTGATGGATTGGATGAACGTAACGTCCTATCTGAAAGCGCTATCGAGCGAGGCCTAGAATGCCTCAAGGTGTTCGCAGAACGACTGGCGGATTTTGAGCTTGATGATGTCAGAGTTGTTGCGACTCATACCCTAAGAAAAGCCAAAAACGCTAAAGACTTCTTAGAGCAAGCCAAGCCACTGTTTCCTTTTCCAATAGAGATCATTTCCGGTCAAGAAGAAGCTCGAATAATCTATAACGGAGCAGAACACACTCAAACCGCTTCTGAATCTAAGTTGGTTATTGATATCGGTGGAGGGAGTACGGAACTCGTCGCCGGACAAGGCTTTACTCCTCTAATTATGCGCAGTTTACCGATGGGATGCGTCAACTTCACTCAACGTTTCTTTGCTGACGAAGGGCTAACTTCGCGACACTTCTCAGATGCTTATACCGCAGCTACTCGTCTATTGATGCCATTGATTGAAGAATACACAAAAGCCCCTTGGGAAATCGCTTTTGGCTCATCTGGTACCACGAAATCAATAAAAGAAGTACTCATTGGCTTAGGGTTCACCGATGGTCTCATTACGCCCCAACGCCTGTCCTATTTAAAGAATCACTTATGTGAGTTTTCATCATCCAACACCGTAAATCTTTCAGGCTTAAGTGATGAGAGAAAGCCTGTGTTTGCTGCAGGCGTCACCATTCTTTCAGCAGCAATGGATACGCTAGACATCAAGGAGTTACATTTTTCTGATGGTGCCCTGAGAGAAGGCGTTCTTTATGACATGGAGGATAGGTTTAAAGATATTGATATTCGAACAAGAACTGCCGAAACGCTCGTCTCTCGATACCATGTAGACGTAACTCATGGCGAGAAAGTGAAAGTGCTCGCTCTTTCATTGCTGAAACAAGTACAGCCTCAAGTGACAACTGCGGTCACTAATGAGCTGTATGATCTGCTTGGTTGGGCTGCAGTACTTCATGAGGTAGGACAAAGCATTGCATTCCAAGGCTATCACCGCCATTCGGCTTATCTGCTTAAGCATACGACAATGCCAGGCTTTAATACTGAGCAACAACGCCTTATATCAGCATTGGTTCGCTATCAAAGAAAAGCGCTCAAACTACAAGATTTGCCGGAACTTTCTCTGTTTACTCAGCAACAAGTCACCCTGCTGATTCGTATATTGAGACTCGCTATCTTACTCAACCGTCAGCGAAATCAAGCACTGGCCCCAGACGTGACTCTAACGATTGAACAACAGGATAACTGGGAATTGAAAGGAACTAACAGCGATTGGTTGGCCCAAAACCAACTGCTTGATTATGAGCTCAGAGAAGAGCAACAACGTTGGCAAAATGCAGGATGGTCGTTAAAGCTAAAATAACGAACAGTCAAAATTAAAACAGCCTGCGACGCGCAAGCTGTTCATACGTTTCTTATCTAAGTTTATCGCAGCCTGAATTAGAGCCCGACTTTTGCCAACTCTTGCTCTGCGAACTCAGACGGTATTGCTAAATAGCCATCTTTCTCTACAAGTTCTTGTCCCTGCTTTGAGAATACAAAAGTAAGGAACTCTCTCTCAACCGGAGAAAGTGGTTTATCCGGATGCTTATTCACATACACATAGAGAAAACGAGATAGAGGGTAATCACCACTCAAGATATTCTCACGCGTAGGCTCAACATAATTAGAGCCGTGCTCTGCAATAGGAATCAGCTTAACACCTGCTACACGGTAGCCAATGCCCGAGTAGCCAATCCCACTGATGGATGAAGCGACCGACTGAACGACTGAAGCCGAACCAGGTTGCTCATTCACACGATTTTTAAAGTCACCGCCGCACAGTGCATTCTGTTTGAAGTATCCATAAGTCCCCGATACAGAATTGCGACCGAACAATTGGAATCGATGTTTCGCCCATGGCTGATCGATTCCGAGATCTTGCCAGTTATTGAGGGGCCTTGTTGCTCCGCAGCGTAATGTCTCAGAAAAAATGCCATCAATCTGACGAAAGTTAAGCCCCTCAATAGGGTTATCACGATGCACAAAAAGCCCAATCGCATCGATAGCAACTCGCAGTGCTGTTGGCTTATATCCATGCTCCCTTTCAAATGCTTCAATTTCTCGCAGGCGCATCGGACGACTCATTGGCCCTAGATGTGCAGTCCCTTCGGTTAAGGCTGGAGGAGCAGTAGAAGAACCCGATGCTTGGACTTGAGCGTTAACATTTGGGTAGTAGGACTTGAACTCTTCCACCCATAACGTCGTCATACCCGCTAAGGTATCCGAACCGACCGATAATAAGCTCCCAGAAATTCCCGGAACCTTAGAATAATCAGGAAGAGAATCGACACCCTGTTCGGCATGCACAGGGTTAACTAAAGCAAACGCTAATAATGAGCTGACTGGAAAATGCATCCTGCGTATCGAACAACTCATGATACGGTCAGTCGATTTGGTAAAGTAAAATGGAAACGACTGCCGACGCCCACTTCACTTTGAATTTCGAGATGTGAATCGTGGTGGCTAAGCGCATGCTTTACAATCGCTAATCCAAGACCACTACCACCGGTATCACGAGAGCGGGCTTTATCTACACGATAGAAGCGCTCTGTGAGTCGATGTAAGTGTTGAGGCTCAATACCATCACCAGTATCTGACACATCTAAGCACGCGCCTTGACTGGTTTGATACCAACGCACTTTGACCGTTGCACCTGCGGGTGTGTATTTAACCGCGTTATAAACCAAATTCGATATCGCACTTCTCAATTGGTCTTCATCGGCAAGAACTCGTAGGCTCTTATCGATATCAAACTCAAGCTTATGTTCGCGCTCACCGCTAAGGCTCGCCGCTTCTTTCTCAAGAACCTCAAGCATCGCCGGAACGTTGACCACTTCATCCAACTCATGCATTGGCGCCGCTTCAATTTTCGAAAGCGTGAGTAGTTGATTAACCAAACTGTTCATTCGATTGAGCTGCTCAGTCATTACGCCATGCGCCTTGGTCCACATTGGGCCAACGATCATGTCTGGATCTTCGGTCATTTCAAGGTAACCTTGAAGGACGGTCATCGGCGTACGCAATTCATGAGAAACGTTAGCGAAGAAGTTACGGCGCATGCCTTCTAACTGCTTAAGCTGGGTCACATCACGTACCACCATCAGGTGTTCACCCTCGGTATACGGCACAATACGCAGCTCGAGCATACGCTCCACATTCAATGGAGAAGGCATCTCTAATGGCTCAGAGAAATCTCGCTTATTAAGGTACTTAATAAAATCTGGAGTACGAATCAAATTCGAGATCGGTTGACCTGAATCATCTGGCCAACGAAAGCCCAGCAAATACTGAGCTAGCTTGTTACACCAAACGATATTGCCTTCACCGCGAAATACCACAACGGCATCGGGAAGCGATTCTGCACCGTTACGGAAACGGCGGATAAGGTTAGTCAGCTCTTTACGTTTGCGACGCTGTCTCTGCTGCATACGATAAATACCGTTAAACAGAGATTCCCAGTTCCCAGAGCCTGAAGGTGGAGTTAGACGCTTCTCATCCCACAGCCATGCGGACAAACGCATTTGGTTGTGTAGATGCCAGCCGAGCTGCAATACCGTAGCAGCCAGCAGCAACCAAGGTAGGTAACCGAATATCCATCCGACTAAAACCCATGGTGCGTAAAAAAAAGCCAGCTCCCAAGCCAGCTTTTTCCAGGTTAACTTTTCAACCATTCAGGACTCCGTAAACTGGGCAGCGAAGCCACATTAAGCCTTTGTAGAAAAACGGTAGCCAGCGCCACGAACCGTTTGGATTAGCTTATCGTGACCTGCAGACTCAAGCGCTTTACGCAGGCGTCGAATATGTACATCAACCGTTCGGTCTTCAACGTAAACATTGGTACCCCAAACGTTGTTAAGCAGCTGCTCTCGGCTGTACACACGCTCTTGGTGAGTCATAAAGAAATGCAGCATTTTGAATTCTGTTGGTCCCATATCAACTGGACCTTCGCTTGCGGTAACACGATGAGATACTGGGTCTAGCTTAAGACCTTGTACATCAATCACATCTTCTAGTGCAGTAGGCGTTACACGGCGGATAACCGCTTTCAGGCGAGCAACGAGCTCTTTGGGTGAAAATGGCTTGGTGATGTAATCATCAGCACCCACTTCTAAACCACGCACCTTATCTTCTTCTTCGCCACGAGCCGTTAGCATCACCACTGGGATGTTGCGAGTTAACTCTTCACGCTTCATGTGCTTGATAAAGTTTATCCCGCTACCACCAGGTAGCATCCAATCTAGTAATACTAGATCTGGGAAAGGTTCACATAGCTTGTTTACCGCTGTATCGTAATCTTCAGCCTCTACTGCTTGGTAGCCTTTTTGTTCAAGTACGAAGCACAGCATCTCACGAATAGGTGCTTCATCTTCAACGACCAGAATCCTTCTCGACATAATTGAATAGCCTTTGTATTTAATCAACGCATTGCATTATCTGAGTTAATTATGACACTTTTGTGACCTTTGAAAACAAATTTTCATATAACTGTCTCAAACATTTCACTTTATAACTTTTGATACAGAGCTAGGGACAAATCGAATTAGATCTCATATCATGAAGCACTTCTAAAAAGGTATGAGAAAAATTTATGTGGTTTAAAAATTGCCTAGTCTATCGCTTCAACCGTGATATTGATTTCAACGCAGATCAGCTAGAGAAACAACTTGAAGAATTCCGCTTTACTCCTTGTGGTAGCCAAGACAAACAGAAGTTTGGTTGGGTACACGCAATGGGTAGACATGGCGATATGATGACGCACGTATCAGAAAACCGCATTCTTATCTGTGCAAAGAAAGAAGAGAAAATACTACCCGCTTCTGTGATCAAAGAATCATTGAACGCAAAAGTAGAAACGCTTGAGGCAGAGTCTGGTACCCCTCTGAAAAAGAAAGAGAAAGACAGCCTAAAAGAAGACATCATCATTGATCTACTTCCTCGAGCATTCAGCCGCAGCAACTTCACTTACGCGCTGATCATGCCAAAAGAAGGTTTCATTGTGGTTGATGCGAGCAGCTACAAAAAAGCAGAAGATGTATTAGCATTGCTACGTAAGACAATGGGTAGCCTGCCAGTAGTGCCAGCTATCCCAGAGCAAGCGATCGAAACGACTCTTACAGAATGGGTGAAATCAGGTGATACGCCACAAGGCATCACTATGCTTGATGAAGCAGAACTAAAATCTATTCAAGAAGACGGCGGTATTGTTCGAGTTAAGAAACAAGAACTAGAAGCTGATGAGATTAAAAACCACATCGAAGCCAATAAGATGGTGACGAAACTTCTTATCAACTGGCAAGACCGTATTGAATTCATTCTTGCAGAAGATGGCAGCATCAAACGCCTAAAATTCAGTGATGAGCTCAAAGACGAAAACGACGATATTCCTCGTGAAGATCAAGCTGCGCGTTTTGATGCGGACTTCTCTCTACTTTGTGGTGAGTTCAGTGTTTTCCTTCCAAACCTATTTGAATCATTAGGCGGGTTAACTCAACCTAACGCTTAATCAGTCAAACTATAGGCTCAGGTGCTAACGGTATCTGAGCTTATTTCTCACTAAGTTCTCACTTATATCTGCCTCTAGGCCCTCTTGTTAATGTCATTGCTATCTTTAGGGCTATCAACCAAACTCATTTTAGCGTAAAATTTGCGCCCCTTTGATATCACTTGGTGATATCAACCTGACTTGAGATCAGATTAGAGAACGAAGCAATGACTACACAAAAACCATTTGTACCTGAACTATTATCACCGGCAGGAAGCCTCAAAAACATGCGTTACGCATTCGCCTACGGCGCAGATGCAGTATACGCAGGCCAGCCACGTTACAGCCTTCGTGTTCGTAACAACGAGTTCAATCACGAAAACCTACAAATCGGTATCGATGAAGCTCATGCTCAAGGCAAAAAGTTATATGTTGTATGTAACATTCAGCCGCACAACTCTAAATTAAAAACATTCATTCGCGACCTCAAACCAGTTGTAGACATGGGCCCTGACGCGCTTATCATGTCAGATCCTGGTCTTATCATGATGGTTCGTGAAGCATTCCCTGAAATGCCAATCCATCTTTCTGTTCAAGCAAACGCAGTAAACTGGGCGACCGTTAAGTTCTGGTCAACTCAAGGCGTTGAGCGTGTGATCTTATCTCGTGAGCTATCGCTTGAAGAGATCGAAGAGATTCGCGAACACTGCCCAGAAACAGAGCTAGAGATCTTTGTTCACGGAGCTCTTTGCATGGCTTACTCAGGCCGTTGTCTGCTTTCTGGTTACATGAACAAGCGCGATCCAAACCAAGGTACTTGCACCAACGCTTGCCGCTGGGAATACAAAACAGAAGCAGCGAAAGAAGACGAAAACGGTCAGATCGTTGAAGCAAACCCTACTGGTGTTGCTATTCAAGAAGTAGAAACGCAAGACATTGAAGTTCAAGATGAGCGTCCAGACAACACACTAGGCCTTGGTAAACCAACAGACGAAGTGGTTCTGCTTTCTGAATCACACAAGCCAGAAGAGAAAATGGCAGCGTTTGAAGATGAGCATGGTACTTACATCATGAACTCAAAAGACCTTCGTGCAATCCAACACGTTGAGCGCCTAACGAAGATGGGTGTTCACTCTCTGAAGATTGAAGGTCGTACTAAGTCTTTCTACTACTGTGCACGTACTGCTCAGGTTTACCGTAAAGCTATTGACGATGCAGTGGCAGGCAAACCATTCGATGAAAGCCTAATGGGTACACTAGAGAGCCTAGCTCACCGTGGTTACACTGAAGGCTTCTTACGTCGCCATACACACGATACATACCAAAACTACGAGTACGGTTACTCTATCTCTGACACTCAACAGTTTGTCGGTGAGTTCACAGGTAAGCGCCGTGGTGACCTAGCGGAAGTAGAAGTGAAGAACAAGTTCCTAGTAGGCGACAGCTTAGAAATGATGACACCGAAAGGTAACGTTGTTTTCAAACTAGAAGTTATGGAAAACCGCAAATCTGAAGCGGTCGACGATGCGAAAGGTAACGGTCACTTTGTATTTATTCCTGTACCAGCAGATCTAGATCTAGAGTACGGCTTGCTGATGCGTAACTTGAGCGAAGGCCAAGATACACGTAACGCATCAGGCAAATAATTTTTACTTAAGCGACTTACTTGAGAAGAAAATAATGGCTCTGTTAATTACTGACAAGTGCATAAACTGCGATATGTGTGATCCTGAATGCCCAAATGGTGCAATCACTATGGGCGACAGCATCTTCGAGATCGATCCTGATTTATGTACAGAGTGTAAAGGTCACTATGAAAAGCCAACATGCCAGTCAGTGTGTCCGATTACAAAATGCATCATCACTGACCCAAACCATATTGAAACTGATGACGAGCTACTTGAGAAGTTTGTTATCATTCAAGGCTTGACCTAAAAGAAGAAAGGTTCAACTTAACCATAAGTTGAACCTTTTTTTTCATCCTGATTTTCCGATTGGATAAATATTGCAGAAGAGCTCTTTTTCAAATTGATATTCGAGTCGTTCTCGCCAGTTTATTGATTGAGCTATAGGAACAAGATAAAAGTTTTCCCTGCTGGTATCGGTCACAAATGCCATTCCATACTGCATCAATTCATAGTGAACATCATTTACGAAACTAGGGTCTAAACGTTGTCTGCCTGTTAGCTGATTGATGTCATCTCTTGAAATTGAAATACCCGAGCTTTCAGCGTTGAACCTATGTCTTAACCATTCTGAAAATTCCTTCGCACAAATCATAGTCATAGTCTTATCCTTGAATTATCTATCGACGGGTATCAGACTCTGATTTCGCATACTGCATATAAGCCGCATCTTTCACCCCAAAACACTCAATCCCTGACCAAACCTTGTCAAATTCGCCATCGCCCTTGCTGATACCGTTATTGCTTTTATTAATATCAAACGATGTTCTTAATCTCGTGTTTATAAACTCTAGACAAAAGTGTGATATTTCTCCAGTTTTAGAGTCGAAAAAACCAGTGGCAGTACCACTGTAAAAAGCCTCGATAAACAGGATTACTTCTTAGATATCAAGGCCAAACATTGACTTGGCATCACTTTAACTTTTTTCTTTTTCTTAGTTTTCGCTACTTTTTTAGGAGGTGGAACTGGAACAGTCTGTGGAGCCCAACTTGCAAGTTCATATCCGCAACCATCACCTTTAGGAGGGCTCGCTTGAGCTATGCAGTTTGAACTGCCTTCAGGACACTTTAAACGAACGTGGAAGTGGGAGTGGTGTCCCCACCAAGGTCTTATTTTGCCTAACCAAGCTCTATCATTAGCGTCAGAGTTTTCTTGTTCACAAAGGGTTTGCTTGATCACTGGATGAACAAAAATACGCACCACTTTTTCATCTTTCGCCGCATAACGAATAACTTGAAAATGATCATCGGTCCAATTCGATTCACGCAATTTGTAGTTGGTAAGATCCACAACGCTCACAGGTTTAGGCACAGCTAATTCGTTCTCTGACAACCTCTTACTGGTTAACCTTAGCCATATATCAATATCTAACCCTGTTTGATGACTTGAATGACCTGAAGAAAAGCGCCCTCCTCTGGGAAGAGAAATATCACCGATCAATAAATTAGTATTGAGCTTCTCGCTGGTCGTGACTCCTAACCTCTCAATAAACTTTATAGCTTCTGTATGGCCATAGTAGCGCTCTCTTTGAGGGCGAATGATCTGATACCCCAAACCATTAATAGGCAAAGCCTGCGCGCCGTCTAGACAGCCATTGGCATAGCTTCCAATTGATGAGGGTGAATTTTTAGTAGGGTGACTCTCTTTTTCCCACGAAGTTGCTGATAGAGAAAATGAACAAAAGAATACAACCAGTGCAAAAAAGAACCTCATAATAATCCCAAATTACTGACGCTTACTCATTATATTAGTCGCCATTTAGGATTAGGTGCATATCGTACTTAAGTTTTTGGTGATAGCTAGTGAATTATACCAATTAAAGTAAAAATGTGATCTAATTAAGATTGATGAATTATTGTGAAATTTAGCCATGGATAGCCTTAATAACACTGACTTCAAAAAGCTTGCGAGCCAGCAAAAAACCATTCAGATGAAGATGCGTTTACTTGCGCTCGCACACTTTAAAGACGGCCTCTCTCGTACACAAATTGCAAAATCTCTCAAAGTCAGTCGAACCAGTGTCAATAAATGGGTTCGGATTTTTTTTGAAGAA
>NZ_JBFSVE010000063.1:0-30461 GCF_041467715.1 Vibrio sp. 10N.247.311.14 | reverse complement strand
TGGACATAAAAAGACCCCCAATAATTGGTGTCCAACTATTGGGGGTCAGTTCATGAGCAGGCTTTTTAATATCTGCTAACAAATGAGACTGTAGACTGTATTGTCTAACAAACAGATGAAAAAAAGCTCGCTAATGCGAGCTTCTTTATCATTCAAATTTGTTTGGTATTACGATTTAGCCGCCGCTTTCGCTTGTTCAGCACGCTTACGGCGAATTTCTTTTGGATCGGCTAACAGTGCTCGATAAATTTCGATACGATCTTTATCTCGAACGGTTGCATCTAACTTAACGTTGCGGCTGTATACGCCAACTTTATTTTTCGCCAAGTCGATTTCTGGATACAACTCTAAAACACCAGACTGCGCAATAATCTCTTCAACGGTCGCGTTCTTATTTACCACTAAGGTAAATACACGCTGCTCATGTGGAAGCGCAAACACAACTTCTACGTGGATCATATCTGATTCAATAGTCATGGCTTAGTAAACCTGTTTCGCTCGTTGAGTAAAAGCACTGACCATATTGCTTGTCAGTTCATTGAAAATCTTGCCAAATGCCATTTCAATCATTCGACTAGAAAATTCAAACTCTAGTTTAAGTTCAACCTTACATGCTTGGTCGTCTAGAGGAGTGAAATACCAGCCCCCCTCCAGCTTCTTAAACGGGCCATCTACCAGCTCCATTAAAATTTCAGCACCATCCGCCATTCGATTCGACGTAGTGAATGTTTTACTGATACCAGCTTTAGAGACATCAACCGAAGCCACCATCGCGGAATCTGAAGATTCGATCACACGAGAACCAGAACATCCTGGCAAAAACTCAGGATAACGAGCAACATCATTGACCAAGCTGAACATCTGGTCGGCACTAAAAGACACTAATGCTGAACGAGTAACCTTTGGCATATAGACTCCTGTTAAAGACAGCGTTACATTAACACAAACTGCAATTTTAATTGTATTGGGCCAGAGCGCAAATAAAAAGGATTCCCCATCTAGGGCGCATTCCGTATAATGAGGCCATTATGGCAAAGAATAAATCAAAATCAAAAGCCGGTAGTAATACCATTGCGCTTAATAAGAAAGCTCGCCACGAATATTTCATCGATGATGAGATAGAAGCGGGGCTTGAGCTACAAGGCTGGGAAGTAAAATCCCTACGTGAAGGCAAAACCAATATCGCAGAAAGCTACGTCTACATCCGAGATGGCGAAGCATTCATCAGTGGTATGACGATCACTCCGCTAACTCAAGCGAGTACTCATATCGTGGCGAACCCAACACGCATCCGTAAACTACTAATGTCGAGAAAAGAACTCGATAACCTTATCGGTCGTATTAACCGTGAAGGCATGACGCTTGTCGCAACCGCACTTTACTGGTCTCGCTCTTGGGCGAAGATTAAAGTTGGCGTAGCGAAAGGTAAAAAGCTGCACGATAAACGTACTGATATGAAAGAAAAAGATTGGGCGAGAGATAAAGCACGAATTATGAAGAGTAATTTGCGTTAATTTTAAGCACTTAAACGCACAGTGCTAGACAGGGTAAGCTTTTCTGGTACTATGCAAATAACACTTGGGGCTGATTTAGGATTCGACAGGAATTTTGAAGTCTGAGGTGCATGCCGTGGGGCGGTTGGCCACGTTAAAAGCCGCAAAAAAATAGTCGCAAACGACGAAAACTACGCACTAGCAGCTTAATAACCTGCTCAGAGCTCTCTTACCCTAGCTTCCGCTCGTAAGACGGGGACCAATAAGAGATCAAACCCAAACTAGCTAGCGCGGCTTCTCCCACCTGAGAGGAAAAGCGCGAATTATAATTCAGGTTAGCCTTTAACTAGCGTGTCGGTTCGCAGGTTGCTGGTGAAATTAAAGATCGACTAAGCATGTAGTACCAATGATGAATGATTTTTGGACGCGGGTTCAACTCCCGCCAGCTCCACCAAACGTTTGGAAACAGCGTTATTTCAATAGGTTAGCGCCTTTTGGGATAGCGCTGTTTTTGTATGGGTGCCACAGTAAAGTGCCACACTTCATAAAGTCTATTCTCTTCCTTTCCCCTATTCAACACCTTGCATTATCATAATAACCTAACTATCTGAGTGTAAGGCGATTATCAATGGAAAGAGGTATTGTTCTATCTCCTCAATTTGAGTATCCAGAAACAGGTGGGGCTTTATTTCGTTCTGCTACTGATGATTTTGAGTTACGTAAGTACCTACTTTATTGGGATAAGATTGAAGTTCCTAAATGCTCCTCGATAGAGTTTGATTGCTGGCAGTTCCAAGAACTAGAAAAAGCTGGTGCGTTACAACGAACTCGACATGGAGAAAAACCTCGCTCGCTTGGAATGCGCATGGAACAAAGCAGTGTGATTAATGTATCTAACTTTATGACTGCTGAGATTGTTGATTGCACTGATGTAACCCTAAGCAAAAAGGCTGGAGATGAAATCCTTGCTTCACATGAAGCAATTTTTAAACAGCTCAATGAAGCACATCCAGGCTTATGGTCTAAGGCTCAAATCTCGGATAGCATTCTCACCACAACTCCTGTAGATAAAGAGAGTATTGAACTGGAGCTTCACGGTTTACTACCCGTCCCTACTGTTAGCACACACTTCGATTCTATACTTGAATTTAAGTACAAGCATCATGATGAACTGCTCGCGTTCCGTAGTTACCTAGATGAACTCTACCAGTCAGTGCTAACTGCTGGTGACATACCTAGAGCAAAAAATACCGCAATGATTAAGCTGGAAGCTTCCATTAGAGATGTCAATCGCACCTTAGAACAGTCCAAAATAGACATTAGTGTCGATAGCCTTCGCTCTGTGATTTCAGATACAACTGGTATCCTAGGCTTAACTCTTGCTGCACTAGGTACAGCATCGCAATTTGGTTTTGACCCGTTAAAAGCTGGCTTAGCTGGTGCAGCAATAGGAATTGCACCAAAACTAATACGCCAATCATCCGACTCCACTCCAGCGGAACTCATGTACCTCAAGAGCGTGAGAAGAGAGTTTAAACCAGCTTAATACTCTCTAGCGTCAAGGAGCCGATACAGTGTCGCACGACCTATTCCTAACTCCTTGGCTGCTTTAGCTTTAGGTACACCGTTATCCAATAGCTTCTGCACATCCTCTTTCGTCACCTGTGCTTTCGGTCTACCTATGTGTTTACCAGCTGCCTTCGCTGCTGCTATCCCCTCAGCCTGACGCTCTTTAATCAATTCCCTTTCCATCTGTGCCACTGCTGCCAGTATCCCTAGTACACCTTTCTGCGCTGCACTCATTACACCATCGAATCTCATTCCTTCCTTGTGGAACTGTACCGATACACCTTTCTGGTTCATCTGCTCCACCAGCCCTACAGCATCACCTGCACCGCTACGACAGATACGGTCTAGGCTGTGAACATGCAGCACATCACCATCCCTGACATAATCCAAGCACGCCTGTAGCTGTGGTCTGTCTACTGTCTTAGCTGATACCTTTTCCTCGAACACCTTATCCAGTTTCACATCTGCTAACTGTCTGCTGGTGGACTGCTCTACTGTACTAACTCGAATGTATCCAATGTGTGCCATGCTTACCCCTTTGTCTCAAACCTCTTAACACTTTCAGGATTGCATGTATCAAAACTCTAAGTCAATGCTTTTGAGACAACCTTAGATACAGTCTCATAAGGTATAGTTTTTTATATATCCAGAGTCGCTCTATGAAACTTACCGCACTGCTTAAAAAGCACCTGAGCTAGGACTTTTTACCTCTAAATAAAACCAGGCAATAACAAGTTAAAAATAAAAACCATCATGCCACGCAAAAACAAGAACATAACACCACCAAACAAGCCAAAAACCAACTTAAAATTGACATTATATGCTTAATTAGTGATATTTTATGCCAATCTTAATTATAGCTAAAAACTGACAATGAGCACGACAACCACAACATCGGATACCATCCAAAATAAGACATGGAAAATGCCAGATACTCTGGTGCTAATTTTCTTTATCGCGTTGCTTGCGACTGCAATGACATATGTCATACCTGCAGGCATGTTTGAAACACAAGACATCAGCTATGTTTCTGATGGTGCAGAGAAAACTCGTACCGTTCTAGATCCAGCTTCATTTGCCTATCACACCGACCCCCAAGGCAACCCGATTTACAATACTGTCGGACTATTCGCCAGCGGTGGTGATATCGGCTTAATGAACTTCGTATTTGAAGGTTTAGTGTCTGGATCTAAGTGGGGTTCAGCAATCGGCGTTATCATGTTTATGCTTGTGATTGGCGGTGCTTTCGGCATTGTGATGCGCACAGGTACTATTGATAACGGTATCTTGCGTCTCATAGACAAAACCAAGGGCAGTCAATCGCTTTTCATTCCAGTATTATTTGCACTGTTCTCGCTCGGTGGGGCTGTATTTGGTATGGGTGAAGAAGCCGTCGCCTTTGCCATTATTATCGCGCCGCTAATGGTACGTATTGGCTATGATGGTATTACTACGGTAATGGTGACGTACGTAGCGACTCAGATTGGTTTTGCTGCTTCTTGGATGAACCCATTTTCTGTTGCTGTTGCCCAAGGCATTGCTGGTGTACCTGTCTTATCTGGGGCATCGGTGCGTATCGCTCTATGGGTTTTCTTCACCGCGCTCGGCATCGCTTTTACGATGTGGTATGCGAATTCGGTAAAGAAAGACCCTTCGAAATCTTACAGTAAAGCTGGTGATGTTTACTTCAAGAAGCAACAAGGAGACTTGACTCAATCACGTTGGAATATCGGCGATACGTTGGTGATTCTCACCGTGATAGCGAGCATGACCTGGGTTATTTGGGGTGTAGTGGTTCACGCATGGTACATTCCTGAAATTGCCTCTCAGTTTTTCACTATGGGATTTGTTGCTGGCTTAATCGGTGTTATTTTCCGATTAAATGATATGACCATCAACGACATGGCCGATTCATTTAAGGAAGGCGCAAGTGTGATGCTAGCGCCCGCTATTCTTGTGGGTAGTGCTAAAGGTATCTTGCTGATTTTAGGCGGCGGCAGCGATGCAACCGAGCCAAGCGTACTGAATTCAATCTTAAGCAGTGCGGGCGGTGTGATTAGTGCATTGCCAGAAGCGATGGCTGCTTGGCTGATGTTCGCCTTCCAAGCTATTTTCAACTTCTTTGTAACGTCAGGATCAGGGCAGGCAGCTCTAACGATGCCATTAATGGCGCCACTCGCCGATTTAGCAGGTGTGACTCGTCAAGTCGCGGTTTTAGCATTCCAGCTAGGTGATGGCTTTACCAATATCATCGTCCCAACATCAGCTTCTTTGATGGCAACACTAGGTGTATGCCGCATTGACTGGGGTGATTGGGCAAAATTCTGCTGGCGCTTTATCGTGCTGCTATTCTGCTTGTCGAGCGTTATTATTGTTGCGGCTCACCTGCTGGGTTTTGCATAACAGCGCCTTTCAATATTTACGTGTATCTCAATGGGCAGTTTACTGCCCATTTTTAATCACAGCTTTCAATAACAATCATCCAACACAGACTCAGAATAGATTGTGAACCAGAGACAAAGGAAACTAGTGTGAGAAAAACTACTTATACCAATGATGTTCTAAATGGACACCCTGTAATATCTCAACTCAATGTTGATGACTTACCGATGGGATGCCATCGTTTCTGGTTTGAGGCACAAACTAACGGTGTTGGTCAAAATCATCATTTACCTGTGGTCGTCTATCGCGGTGAGCAAAGTCAAAATGCTCGCAAAATAATGGTAACGGCAGGCGTTCATGGTGATGAATTAAATGGAGTTATTACCGCACAGAAGGTCATTCAAAAGCTCGTAAACGAGGAGATACACGGCACAGTCATCATTATTCCGATGATTAATGTGTCAGGTATGTTGATGCACAGCCGAGATTTTATTTCATCGGATCCGGATGCATCCCCAGCAAACCTTAACCGTATATTCCCTGGAAACCCGAACGGTGATGCCTCACAACGTTTTACACATTCAATTTGGCAGAACCTACTCAGCCATAATGCGGATCTTGCTATCGATCTGCATACCCAAACTCGCGGAGCAGAGTATCCTTTGTATGTCTTTGCCGATTATCGAATCCCCGCAGCAATCAAAATGGCTCGATTGATCAATCCTGACTGTATTTTTGATGATCCAGGTGATGATGGCGTTTTAGAAACGCAGCTCAATAAAAGTGGTACGCCCGCTATCACCGTCGAGGTTGGTTCTGGAAAGGTTTTACAACCCGACCTCATTGAGCGTTCAGTGAATGGCGTGATGAATATCCTGCACTCGGAAAATATCATCTCTACAAAGATAGATCAGCCTCACTATGCCTGCTTTGAAGGAAAAGAAACGGTGACCATTAGAGCCAATGTCGGTGGTTTCGCTCTCCCTCAAGTTAAGGTCAGTGAATCAGTACAATCAAAACAATTGATTTCAATTCAATATGATAGTTTTGGTTCTGAGAAACAACGTTATTACGCCCCTGCTGATGGCTATGTACTCAGTGTCAATCAAGATCCGATGCGTGAACCGGGCGCTTTGTTAGTCAGACTATTGAAGTAACACGTCACTTCATCAAATGGCTCTTTACTGATGGCATTTGAGTCGTTAACCCATATTGTGAAAAGGGGATAACTCGGCAGAGCTATCCCCTTATTATTACTTATAAATATTAATCACTTACTGTGATCGGTATGACTATGATTAGTATTACTGCTGAGAAAGCCCAGTACCACTGCGCCAACCATGACTGCACAAACAATGGCAAATAGACGTGTCATTTGTGCCGAGAGGGACGCAGATCCTGGGTGGCTGATGATCTGATAAGCCAAGGTCGTAAAATTAGTAAACAAGAGCTGATAAATCGTCAGATTCGCCTGCCGCCTGATAGCAAAACACGCAAGTTGCAAACCACACACCAAACTCACGCCATAAATAACCAAGATTGGAGCGCCTGACACCATCATGATCATCACAGGTAACGTAAACAGAATGCCAACGCCAGTGGTGACAAGCTTGTTTCGGCTGAATGTACGGTGGTCGTGATTCGATGGGCTTTTCAACATACTGCCAAGCGTAATCGCAATCAACATCGTTTGTGACACCGAATTTCCTACCAAAATCGCCAGCACAACCACAACCGCGGTCGCTTTAAATGCAACCATGATATAGCCACCAGTAGTGGGCGCATCGGAAACGGCCGCAGTCTGAAGGACATTCACTTCATCCCCCGGGAACAACCAGAACCCCAAGTAAGTGACGATCAAAGCTATCACCAGCTTTTCAAAGAACAATAGGGGCAATCCCGCCATTGGGAGATGCATCTGCTTGTTGACCACCACCATCACGATGACCACGATAATGGTCAGTGTCGCGATGATATCTTTTGTATTCTGATGGCTACGCTGATAACTCCAGAACAGCAATAGCCAGCAATAGAGGACAAAACCGGTTGGCGAGTCGACCAATACACTACCAAAAAACACCACACCAAAGCTGATTAAGATTAATGCAACAATCACCTTTAATATTAAATTAATCGGTGGTTTGGATGGCATCAATGTCATGAACATCACAACAAATATGGGCGACAAAACAGCGAGCATCTGCCCACTTTGTTGATGGTAGAACAATAGCGAAAGCGGCAGTAACACCAATCGAATAATGGAGTTAGCTGAGCTATGAAACATAAGTCCACACGCTTAGAATTCTCATCCAAAGCTGAGCAAGCCACTCACCTGGGGTACTTTGCTCTGTCATGACAGCCACTGTGGCTTGTGAACCAAAACGAATGTTGCTTGGAACCTCACCATGATCAAACACAATATTGACTGGGTAGCGCTGCGCGGCAATAGAATTGGTGTCTGAATTTAAAAAGCCAGTCTCTTGGTCAGTGCTATTGCTGCCACCCGTTCCCCAACCAATGCTATCAACCGTGCCGTATAGCACTCGCCCCGGTAACGCATCCAATACGATCTCAACTCTTTGCCCGACTTGTATATGCTCTAGCGAGTTTTCTCTGTATAACGCAGATATCCACACCTCTCGCGGATCAACAAAGGTCAAAACAGGTGAGCCTGCGGTTGCTCGCTGGCCTACCGTCAGTTGTAGGTTACTCACCACGCCATGAGAAGGAGCCATCACTTGGGTTTTCTGTAAGTTGAGCTGAGCCTGCTCAAGGGCTGCAATCGCCGCCAACACTTGTGGATTATCACTCCCTTCTGGCCCTAACGCTTGTTTTGCCTGAACCAAAGAGGCTTCTGCGGCTTTCAATGACGCTTCAGCACGATCACGATTCTCTATGGCGTTGTCTAATTCAGAGCGGCTAACCAGCCCTTTACTGGCGAGTTCACTCACTCGACTCGCTTGCTCTCGAGAATTATCCCGAGCCGCAACCGCCTCAGTCACTTTCGCTTGTGCAACGTTAACCGCCGCTGTGCTTGCGCCAATATTTTGGCCTACTTGAGCAAGATTCGCTTCAGCGGAACGCAAACTGATCTGATAGTTTCGAGCATCAATTTCAAACAACACTTGGTTCGTTTCAACGACCTGATTATTTTCAGTTTGCACAGACGTGATATTGCCAGAAACTTCAGGAGCAATACGCACAATATAAGAGTGAACACGGGCGATCCCCGTCATTGGTGTGACGCGGTCGGCCCACAAACTGTAAAGCCACACTACTAAAATAACCGAAATAATAATTAAACTAAGCTTACGCGAAGATTTTTCTGCTTTTGACATGCTCTCTCTCTCGATCCGACAGCACGATTTACTCGCCTGCCGAATACGATGTTTTAAAAATTAAAGTGAATTCCACTTCATTGTAGTCTAGTCGATCTGTCTCTTGAGTAAAAACAAACGATTACTTGAAATATTGTCACGGCAACAATTAACAATCAACAAAAAGCCACACATCCCATTAATGAAATGTGTGGCTGTTTAGATCTGTTCTGCTACGAACTTAGATAAGTTTAGGGGTTACTCCATATCACCTAACAAGTAATCTTCATCGCTGCTCACTACTGCGCCGTGCTTCAAGAAGTTCTTACCTAGGATCATGCTGTATTCGAAGCGAGAACGGTCTTGAAGGTTTACCCTCACCTCTTTCTCTAGGTCTCCGAGCTTAACCTTCATTTCTACCACAGGGCGAATGTTCACCTTCTCGCCTTTCTTGGCTTTGATACGCATTACATCAATCACTGGCTTGGTGAAATCTTGCTTATCGCCTTGGTTGTTTTGATAGGTAAAGCTCACCATGTCTTGGCCATCTTTCTTAAATCGTTTGATGTTGACTGCGTTCATTGAGCTTACATCCGCACCAGTGTCGAGCTTGGCCGGGAACTTCATGCCGTTCACTTCTACTACTTCAATATGCCCAACTTTAAACAGTGGTTCGGCTTTCAGAAGGTAATCAGAACGCGTATTAACGTAAACGCCCTCTTTTGCCATCTTCTTGCCTAAAATAAAGTACGCTTCTTTCTCATTTGTATTGAGCACGTCGATGGCGAACTCTTGCGTACGCACTTTTCCAGACACCGCAAACTCACCACTTACAACAGGGCGAGTATCATCCCCGACTTTAAGCTTCTTAATAATTGGCTTGGTCACCTTCTGCTTCTCACCATTTACATCCGTAAGATAAAATTCAACGGAAGCATCTTTGCCTTTACCTGTCATTTCAAAACTGTCGACCTTCAGCAAAGGTGTATTGACAGTGAAAGAAGCCACAGCCTTAAGCGGGAAGTCATCTAGGGTGATGTCCTCTTCCGGCGAGATAATCATAGGCTGACCAGACTCAGCCACATCACTAAAGTTCTCTGAACCTTCTAATAAAATATTCTCAGCACTGGTGTCAATCATGAAGAGTTCGCTGGCGGTGTTGGTTCCAAATCTCAACTGCGACTCACTACTCGAGCGCTCACGTAGGTACACCAGAACGTCTTTAGTCGTGTTTTCATCGAGTTGAACAGGCACATACACCAAAGGTCTCTTCTTACCGCTCACGCTTAACATACGAACCAACGGCAATGTCATCTCTTTTTGCTTGCCGTCGTTGTCGAACATATCAAACGTCACTTCACTGTTCTTCTTATCTATATCGATGTCTTTTGCATGAAGGATGCTGTAGCGATTTTTTAATGAGAAGGTCGCGTTCATCGCCATTCCAGAGATAGACACTACCTCTTTACGGCCAACCACTGTTGCGTTCTCTTGCTCTTGTAAGTAGTCGTAGCCCGCAAACACCAGTGCGTTATCCGCAAGGAAGGTTTTGCCGATCAATACTGGCGCAGAGAAGTGACTTCTGTCGGTCAGGTTAACGTCTGTTTTTAGCTCTTGGTCTGCAATGGTAAGCGACATTTTTACGGTAGGACGAAGTAAAGGCGTGCTGCTAGTGCGGCTGCGTATCATGCTGACACGCTCTAAAGGCGCTTCGATTAATACCATATCTCCTGTACGTGGGTTTTGAACCTTAAAAGACACCACAGCTTCATATTTCGCAAAGGTGCTGCCTTCCCAATCATCGTAATCAACATCAGAATTGTTCAACAGGTCTTCGGTTAACGCCGCCATCAACTCTTTGTCTTTGAGGTTTTGGTAATCGGGATTAGAGCTCTTCACATGAATGTCTTCAGCATGCATAGAAGTGGTTTCTGCACCGGTATCAATTTTACCAATGAAAGGAACGTCTTTTAGCCCTTGAACGCTAGATAAGTACACGTTCTCAGTGCGACCTAATACCGACTTACCATCGAGTTCGTAAGTGGGATTTTGAGTGGTAGGTGAAGTGTCAGTAGCCAAAGTGTATTGTGAAAAAAGTAGAGTGCTTAAAAGAGTTAGAGCCAAAGGTATCTTTTTCATTAGTTGGTCCGTTGTGATCAGTTCACTAATAATACTGGCGTTTCAGCGAAGAGTTCCCCCACCAGTAATGGTTCTCACATAACGTTAACGCTATGAGTTTTTAAATGACAAACCGATGACTTTGCGCTGCATTCGCTTATCGATTATTGACTAATGGACACCCAATAACCTTTTCAATACTCAGTGTTCTATTGAAGAAATGAATACAAAAAAGGCCAACAACGAGCGCTGACCTTAGCGATTCAAAACACACCTGAAGCGAGTTTAACTTGCTAAAACACAAACGGTTCTAGATAAACATAGCACTAAAAAGTCCCGACTGTTTTCTTTGCGCAGACAGCTCGAGCTTTTTCTGCGTCCTCACCTTTATTTTTGAGATAGCACTGTCGATAAGATTCGACGTAGCGCTCAAATAACACCTCGGCTTCAGGTTGTGGTTTAGAGAGCAGTTGGTTAACGAACTTTCTTGATCCAACCTCAAAATGCTGAGTATCGATTGGGCTATTCCAATCCCCTCCCCAGATCATAAATCCGTGATGGGCAAACAGCTCCACCACATCTTCAGCCATGCCGCGGCGTTCTATTTCATCACGCGCACGAAAGCGAGTACGGTTCACATAGCTTGTCGCAGATTGTGAAGGCTTTACCGTTATTTTTCCGTTGCTATCGAACTCTAAGAAAGGGTTTTGAACTGGGTTGATGTCTATCGCCACACCATAGGCATGTTTCGACCAACCTCCTCCGCCTGTAATAGGGCGAGCGTTAAACGCGCTGCTGTTGTTCGCGTCCATTGAGGCGTTATCGTCACCTCTGAATTCACGCATTAGGCGAGCAGAATGAAGAGGAAAATTGCGCTGTTTAAGCTCTGAAAAGATTTGTTCAACCGCAGGTGCAACCACATCAAGCACGATCATATTGCCCTGTTGCGTTTCCCCTTTGAAATTAATGAAGTCGAAATCCACTTTGGATAGTCGCTCACAACCAACAGGCGCACCACTACTCAAAACATTGTTCTTTTTCATCATGTCGCATTGCCATTGAGATATAGGGGCAACTTGGGCATAACTCGCAGCACTGAGCACAGTGGCCAGCCAGCCGACAATAAAACGTTTCATATCAAAGACTCACAAATAGTAAGAGTGAAAAGTAGCAGATGTTTGAAAATAGCATAAGTTGAAAAATAACATATTTAGCCAAGTGGAGCGCCCGCTTTGTTAGCGCGTTTTATCCCAATAGACAATCTCTCGAACTCGTCCATTCTGGTCGACATCCGCTTCTCCACCAACATCAGAAGGCTCAGGTAAGGTCGATAATTGCGGAGCGTAATAGGCAACCAACATAAGTACGAACGCATCGTAAATATCGTCTATCGCGACGTCTTTACGTTTAGTGTTTGAAATGGCCAACGACAAGCCATCACACCATTGAGGGGCGAGTTGCTGAATAATAGAAAGCCGTTCTTCTTTGCCTTCTGGCGTTCGTTTTGAAAACGTCAGCGGCTCGCCTTTCAAAGCTGCAAACACCACCTCAGGATGTGATTCCCTGATAGAAAGATTGGGATGAGTTTCAATGAGCTCATCAAGCTCGCAGATCTTGGGCACAATCCCCCAAGTCTGTTTAGAAAACTTCTTATCAAGCTGTTCCACATTGGCATCACACGCCGCAATGTAATCTTTTTGGTAAACCGCCTCTCGGCACGGAACAGGAAACACGGAAGATCCACGCTTGCTGGTGAGAAAACGTCTTGCTGCTTTATCGCATAATCTATCTGGAGTAAGCGAATCGCTAAAGCCAATAGGCATGTCGATTAACGTTGTTGCTTCCGCAAGATCATCAACTAACTCATCGAGCGTATTTACTACCTTAAACTCAGGAACCTCACTGTCAGAGACAATCCAAGCGAGCCAACCCGCCTTGCAGCCATCAATTCCGATGTATTTCATTATGTTCTCGATGATTAGTTTGTTGAGGGTTATTTGGGATAACTAGCCCACTTAATGATCAGTGCCACTCACTAATCAACAGCCGGCTTTTTACACCACGTACCTGCAAGCCCATTGCGTCAAACACCTCTTCAAAGTCTCGACACTGCGCTGGTATGTTAGGTAACGAAAGCGCGGCTTCTGAAAAGAATTGTTGTTCAAAATGAGCCGAATCGTTCCAAGCGAGTTGCCACCACTCTAGAATACGAGACTTAGACGAGCGCAGCTTTTCAGCCGTAGGAACTTTGTCACTTTTACTTAAGTTCTCTTTGCTTGTAGTAGGAAAGAGGTTCCACTTATCGTTGTTTGGCCAGTAAGCGAAAGGCAAACAATGATCAACGTGATACTCACTTTTAATGTTTTTCCACTCCACACGCTGACAATGTCGGCACGATCAGATCTAAGTTGCTCGACACGTTTACGCACATCGCGAGTATCGTGGTTTTTATCGATCCATACCAAGCAGTCGTGATACGTCTGCAATGAGATACTTCGCTGTCGGTTCAACTCGAAACGCTGCATCTCCATGACCCATTGATTCACCACCAGCGGTTCAATCCAAGAGTGGTAGATTCTAAAGCACTCCCACAGGCTTTCATCGAGAGTGAAATAGCCAAAGCTTTCTAAGAACTCACTGTCAATGACCAGTGATTCTCGGCTCTTCCGTCGTTTGTGAGGTGGGTATATATCGAATAGTCGGTTGTCTTTCGAGCCTTGATAAATGAAAGTCACAGGTCCTGATTTAATGGTGCTGATCGTTTGTGAAAATAGCTTTTGTAGAGCCTTAGCTTCATCGCCGAGAAACATAGCGCCTATCGCTAGATCATCAGCACTTAAGTGTTTGAGTTTATTCCAACCATCCTCTTTTACAAACCCAAGTCCCTTCGTTGTGTTGCTATTTTGCTGAATCCCAGCGCCTTCTATGTCGATATCAATCAGTCGCTTAAACTGCCTAACCCAATACAGAGCAACCAAGCCCACTGGTAGAGAAATTTTCCCATCAGTTCGATCAATCACAGCGCCTGAATGCGCATCCGCAATTCTCAGTAGAGTTCTCAACAAAGCCAACTTGTATGTGGCCGACTTGTTGTCATTCACAATAATGTGGCGCACCTTGTTCAAATCACCGGAGCCATCGTCTGGCAATGTCATCACCACGGTTTGCCACCACACTTCACTGCGGTTCAATGTGTCTTGGCTATCATCGACATGACGAACCAACAAGGCGCTGTTTTTTGATAAACGCTCGAGCTCTTCAATCGAGACTTCATAGCCTTGTCGACTGTCTTGAAACTCCCCATGACGCAGAGTGATCACCAACTTGCCATTTGGAGCCAGCAAGTTAGACAATTTTCTAAATGCACGCTCTCGATGAGACGGGGCTAAGTGCATCCAAACAGCACTGACCAATATCAAGTCAAAACGCATTCCGAGGTTTTCAGTGCGGCTAAGTGAGGGAAGTGAATCATCAATCCAGGTAACACTTGGGCCTGTATATTTCGAGCCTTGTTCGCGTAATGAAACACTTGGTTCTATCGCAATAACATCAGCTCCGGCTTTATGCATCCACAGCGCATCACGACCGCATCCAGCACCGACATCTAGTACTTTATCGCCCTCTAGAGGCCAATAAGCTTGCCAGCTTTTATGCACCGTCTCGAACGTCACTGAGTTGTACTGCTGGCAAAGTATGTGAGCATTTTTATCGTAAAATGGAATCGATGAGGACATATGCGCTATTGGGGTAAGGAGTCTGTCTCAATAGTAATGGGGAGCTTAGGCGATTGCTAGCAGCTCATGCAAGTTCAGCCACACCGAGCAATATTTATCGTTAGTGACTGTTTTATATCGATATCCACCTAGTGAGCTCATCAGGCGAGTCACATCATGAATCAGTTTCATCAGCAAAACAAAAACAAACAAGGTGCAAGGTGACGTGCGAACAGAGATAATTGTTTGAAGATGATTAACTCGCCTAAAGCACCTAGCCGATAAAGACTAATGAACACATACTCACACATAGATACCCCATTCAACCTGCGCTACACCTGTTGGTTTTGTGGTGAACCTTCCAGTAACCTTGTTGAATTTCCCAAGACAGTGCAAGCTGTTGCCAAGATAGGCCATTCACCGATAGCACTGCCGGCTTGTAATGAGTGTGCGAGAATTAACTATTCAAAGAATCTGACCTCAATTTGGTCTGTGCGCGATCAGATAAAACACACTCTGATAGACAAGTACGCTAAGCACCTTGGCATCGGTGAGAACTGGACGGAGCAAGAGCTTATTGATTCTGATTTCTCGGGTTCGACGCTCGGTGGGTTTGGGCGCAGCGCTTGGAAGATGTATCAAATAGCCAAGCAACGCGTCGATTATAAAGGCTGGCCTTTGTCGGTTGATGACATCCCACTTGAGGTATACGACGAAACCAGTGGCTTTGAGTTTGACGGTACTCGTTATGCCTCAATCAATTCATGTATCGACTATTTCACCAAGGCAGCAGGCGTAGACAAAGAGCTGCTCTCGCAACTTGTCGACATCGTTTCATCAGACCGATTTAGCTACGCACTGCGAATCGCCAAGCTGAACAAGAGTGTTTCTAGTACCAAGCGCTCGGAGATCGTCGAAGAAGTGCTGCAACAAGAGTCTGAACAAGAAGAGATACTGCTCGAGCAAGCTAATTCAATGTTTAACCCAAACGTCGAAGAGGTGAATATTTCAGGCTCAATAGCGCCTGTATTTGCCATTCAGTGGGCGCTGGCCAACAAGGTTAAAGATCTAGCCCACCTTTGTGCTCTCGAAGATGAGTATTTTGACTATTTCGAGCACCTCGGGGGCCCTGCAGCTTTCATGTCTTATAACGGCCTACAACTCTACTTAGAATCTCGTCAAGATCCGGAATGGGTAGAAAAATCGGATCCAAATAAACAGTATTGGTGATCATGAGCCATTACTGGTGAACACGTGTAAGCTCGATAACTGTGTCAAGCACCCATTGTTAGTCCTTGTTTTATATAAAGATCTAAAAATTACCCCCTATCACAGTTAATTGTTGCAATTCGGTTAAATAGAGTGAAAACTTCAAGCATCTAAAACTATTTAATCACTGCCATCTTGCGGTGAGTAAGGAGTGAATTGTGCTTGCTGTTCTTCGTATTATTTTGGCTACGGTGTTTATTATTTTCACCACTCTATGTGCTTTTGTTTACTGCTTGTTTAGCCCCAAGAACCCCAAGCATGTGTACGTTTTCTGTCGTTGGTTCAACCAACTCCAAAAGATCATCGGTGTAAAACTGGTGCAGCGCGGCCTAGACAATGCCCCAACACCAGAAAACAGCGTCTACATCTCTAACCACCAAAGCATATTAGACTTTGTAACCGACCCAGGAATGCTAAGACCACGCACTGTTTCATTGGGCAAGCGCGATTTGTTGTATGTGCCTTTCTTTGGTCTGCTGTATTGGATCACCGGTAACATCATGATTAACCGCGAAGACAAGTCCAAAGCACGCGATACCATCAAGCAAGTGGCGGAAGCGATTCATCAGAGAAATCTGTCTGTTTGGGTTTACCCGGAAGGAACCCGTAGTAAAGGGCGTGGACTACTGCCATTCAAAACAGGCGCTTTCCGAATGGCAATTGAAGCCGGCGTGCCTATCACCCCGATGTGTACCAGCACCACGCACAATAAGATCGACTTTAATCGTGTCAATAATGGCATTGTGATCACCGAGATGCTGGAACCTATCGATGTGTCTGGATACAAGCTCAGCGATGCAAGAGAGCTGGCCAATCGCTGTCACGCACTCATGGCAGAGAAAATCGCAGAGCTTGATGCCGAAGTGGCTCGTTTAGAGGCGCAGCAAAAACCAGAGTTGGATTCAGATCGTTCTTCTACGAACTAACTCGCAACGAAACCACTGAGTCATCGCTCAGTTACTTAAAAAGACACTCAACGATCGCAACTCTCATTGTTCTTGTTTTACTTGCTGGCGCTTATCCGCAAAATAAAAACAGGCGTTAACGGCTTTATAGAGCAATGGGAGTAAACGATGGAAGTGATTCACCATGGTGGCAAACATACTGTCACCGGATCTTGTCACGAGCTAAGAGATTCAGGCCAAGCGGTGCTCATCGATTGTGGCCTTTTTCAAGGTTTAGATCTTCAAGGTAAAAAGCTTCAAGGTGCGGACACTCGCCCTCTTGATATTGAATTTGAAACATCCCACCTCAACGCTCTGCTGCTGACCCATACTCACATTGATCATATTGGCCGATTACCTTGGTTACTCGCCAGTGGGTTTAACCAACCGATTTATTGCACGCAAGCCACCGCTGAACTTGCCCCTTTAATGATTGAGGATGGCTTAAAGCTGCAAGGACTCAGCAATAAACAGTCGAAGCTGATACTCAAAAAGATTCATTCGTTAATTGCTCCCAAGCCTTACGGGGAATGGTTTCCAATCACGTCTAAACAGCAAAACAACGGAAAGGATCATGATAGGCCAAATACTCTGTATGCTCGCTTTCAACCTGCGGGGCACATCTTAGGTTCTGCCTATATCGAGATTAAGTTACCCAACCAAGAGGTGGTAGTCTTCTCTGGCGATTTAGGCCCAAGTAACACACCACTACTGCCCGATCCTAAGCCACCACGACAAGCCGACTATCTGTTTATCGAATCCACTTATGGCACCAGTACTCATGATGATATCGCTACGCGAGCTGAGCGCCTCAAAGCAATCATTGATCGTTCACTGCTCGACGGTGGCGTTATTCTAATTCCGGCCTTCAGTATCGGCAGAACTCAGGAACTGCTGTTTGATATCGAGCACCTGATCTTTGAGCATCAACTCCGTAGCGATATTCCTATTATTCTCGATTCTCCGATGGCTCAGAAAGTGACACGTTCATACCGACGCTTTAAAGAGTTGTGGGGACAAGAAGCAAAGCAGCGTCTTGAACTGGAACGCCACCCACTCGCTTTTGAGCAGTGCATTACCGTCGATGGACATAGAATGCACAAGAAAATCGTGAATCGCCTCAAGTCGACAGGTGAACCTGCGATTGTGGTCGCAGCTTCTGGGATGTGTCAGGGTGGCAGGATAATGAACTACTTATCTGCCTTGCTTCCCGATAAACGAACCGATGTAATTTTAGCGAGCTATCAAGCGCACGGGACGCTCGGACGAGAGCTGCAACAAGGCGAAATGCAGGTTTCTATTGATAACAAAGACGTTGAGGTTAATGCTCAAATTCATGGCATGTCTGGCTATTCTGCCCATGCTGATAAAGAGGATCTTTACCAATTTATAGACGGCATCGCGACTCCACCGAAAGAGGTGCATTTGATTCACGGCGAGCCAAATACTCAGTCTGAGTTCGCTAAAGAATTACAGGCGCGAGGGTTCGTAGTTGTTTGAAACATGCATCAAATTAACAACTTTTACTAGGTAGATATTAAGGCCTCAATTATCAAACCTTCAAAAGCCATAGTCTCATAGACCTGCTAGCTCACCTGATGCAGGTGATATATTCCAACCTACTTATCCCACCATCCATATGTCAGCCGTTTATGCTAATCGGCTTTAACCGCTGTTTTGCGCAATTTCGTTTCTTATGCGCACCTCAAGATCCCCTTTCTGTATTAATCACTATTTATTCACTTTTCAAAATACAATAAATCACAACTAGTTGCATATCAGATTAAATGGAACGATTCTAGAATTAGCACTAAGCATTAACAAACACCCTCTATAACTTGCTTTATGTCACAGTAATCCTAATGCGCAGTTAAATAATTTAACACTCGGGTTACAAGTGAAGTATTGTGTTGTTCAAAAAACAATCATAAGCAAAACTAACAGGGAAAATACTCATGCAGTCATTCGTTGATTTTTTGAATGGAATAATCTGGAGCCCAGTACTTATCTACCTATGTTTAGGTGCCGGTTTGTTCTACTCCATCATGACTCGATTTGTTCAAATCCGTCACTTCTTTGAAATGTGGCGCTTGCTACTATCGGGTAAAAGCTCATCAAAAGGCATCTCGTCTTTCCAAGCTCTAGCCGTTTCGCTATCTGGCCGTGTCGGTACAGGTAACATTGCTGGTGTTGCTGCCGCTATCGGTTTCGGTGGCCCAGGTGCCGTATTCTGGATGTGGGTTGTAGCCTTCTTTGGCGCTGCGACTGCTTACGCAGAATCTACGCTAGCGCAAATCTACAAAGAAGAAGACGAAGGCCAGTTCCGTGGTGGTCCGGCTTACTACATTGAAAAAGCAATGGGTCAGAAGTGGTACGCATGGATCTTTGCTATCGCGACTATTTTTGCATGTGGTATTTTGCTTCCAGGTGTTCAGTCAAACAGTATTGGTAATGCTGTAGAAGCTGCATTTGGCTCAGGTGACATGATTGAAACAGCTGTCGGTACATTCAGTTTCGCTAAAATTTTCACCGGTACTGTTGTTGCTATCATCCTTGCTTTCATCATCTTTGGTGGTGTTAAACGTATTGCGAACTTCACACAAATCGTTGTTCCTTTCATGGCATTGGCTTACATCATCATCGCGTTCGTTATCATTCTGCTAAACATCAGCCAAGTGCCAACTGTTTTCGCAATGATTGTTGGTGATGCATTCACACCTATGGCAGGCTTCGGTGCTGCAATTGGTTGGGGTGTTAAGCGTGGTGTTTACTCAAACGAAGCGGGTCAAGGTACTGGTCCTCACGCGGCAGCGGCTGCAAGTGTTGATCACCCAGCTCAGCAAGGTTTGGTACAAGCGTTCTCTATCTACATCGATACTCTTCTAGTATGTTCAGCTACAGCGTTCATGATCATCATCACTGGTGCTTACAACGTTCACGGCGGCGCTGAGGGTGTATTCCTTGTTCAGAACCTAGCAGCAAACATCGGTGCGAATGGTCCTGTATTTACACAGCTTGCTATTGAAAGTGCACTACCAGGCATTGGTAAGCCATTCATCGCATTTGCTCTGTTCTTCTTCGCATTTACAACGATTCTTGCTTACTACTACATCGCAGAAACGAATATTGCTTACCTACGTCGTACCATCAAGATCCCTGGCATGATGTTCGTACTTAAGCTTGTTCTTATCACTGCGGTTTTCTATGGCACAGTTAAAACAGCGAACCTTGCATGGGCAATGGGTGATGTTGGTGTTGGCTTGATGGCATGGTTAAACATCGTTGGTATTCTGATCATCTTCTTCATGTCTAAGCCTGCGCTTAAAGCTCTAGCTGACTACGAAGAACAGCAGAAACAAGGCGTAACTGAGTACACGTTCAACCCTGTAAAACTAGGCATTAAAGGTGCTACTTACTGGGAAGAGAAGTACAAGCGTAAAACAGGCAAGTCTCCTGAAGCAGAAGCTGCAGACACTAAACCTGTAGAGCAACCTTCAGCTTAAGCTTTCCTTAGCAAATAGGTCGCTTTAAAAAAATAGCGCTATTATTAACGCATAAAAAAGGGGTTAGCCATTTCGGCTAACCCCTTTTGTTTTATTCATAACCAATAAATGGCTTATAACAAACTAACTGTTCCCGAGTTAGAGTATTAAGCAGCGATTTCTTGTGTTGCCATTTGAGGTGCTTTCTTCTCACCGATAGGCAGTACTGTGCGGCCGTATTCGTTGTTGATTACTTGTGCCATTGCAAAGTAAATAGCTGAAGCGCCACAGAAGATACCTTCAAAACCAGCGATAGTGCCGATTAGTTCGCTGCCAGTGAAATCACGAGCTGCAAGTAGGAAGAACAAGATAGTTAGTGAACCGAATACTACTTGCTTCGCCACTGGGTAGCATAGAGAACCGATGAACATGAAGCCTGTGAAGATGCCCCATAGTAGTAGGTACCAACCCATGAATGCTGCAGGGCTTGCAGGTAGGCCCATGTAAGGCATCACGATTAAACCAACCAAAGACAACCAGAATAGGCCGTAAGAAGTAAACGCAGTTGTACCGAACGTGTCACCACGTTTGAAACACATTGTGCCCACGATAACTTGGCTCAAACCACCGTAAAAAATACCCATAGCAAGAATCATTGAATCGATTGGAAAGAAACCTGCGTTGTGGATATTAAGAAGAATAGTGGTCATACCGAAACCCATTAAGCCTAGTGGCGCTGGGTTAGCTAGTTTGGTCGACATTGCGAATTTACCTTATTAAAGTGGTTGATTAAAAAAAAACGATAAAAATTATCAGAAAATTTTAATCTATAAACCGTACAACTAGGTAATCCAGTTATCGAAAACTAAGATTGTGTAAATGATCTTATGGAAAATTAGTTTCATAACAACGCTAATTAATTCATAGAACCTATAAATGAACAAATTCCCTGTCGCGCTATGAAAAAGATGCGAGTAACGAGATGCGAGATACGAAAAGAGTCTTTAGATTCGAGTAAGCGGGATAAGAGGAGCAGGTCTCGATTGAAGCGTCATTCCAGAATCGAGGGACGAGATATCTGGAATCTCCTCTTCGATATAAGCACGTTTGGCGCACTAAAGAGATTCCCTATCACGTTCGTTCCTCACTGTAGGGAATGACGGAAGTTTGCTTAGATGCGAGTAAGTGAAATGAAGAACAAGAGAGCGAGCTTTTCGTTACTCGTTTACTCGCATCCCATATCTACTCACTCACCTGTTATCTTAAATTATGCTTGTTGAGCTTTAGACTCAGACACTTGAGATTGAACGTCTGAAGAAGCGTTTTTACTCGCATCGCGCTTGGCTAACAACGTCACGACAATCAACTGAGCAACAAGAGCGCCTAACACAACCAATGCACTTCCCGTAAAGCCTGCGACTACAAAACTAATCAGAGCAATAGAGCCGTTCATCAATGCGTAAGGAAGCTGCGTCTTAAAGTGTTCAAACTGATCACACCCTGCCCCGGTTGAAGAAAGAATCGTGGTTTCAGAAATCGGTGAGCAATGGTCACCAAACAAGCCACCAGACAACACAGCGCCAATTGCGACGAGAAGCGGAGCATCTATCGCAATCGCGGTTGGAATAACCAATGGCATCATTATCGCGAAGGTTCCCCACGACGATCCCGTTGCGAATGAAATGATAGCCGATAATAAAAACGCGACCGCAGGTACTAACCAATATGGAAAGCCGCTCTGTGCTTGCTCAGCAATATAAGCTGCCGCACCCAACTCTTTACCAACGGTGCTTAATGCCCAAGCCAATACCAAGATGATCGCGACTGGCATCATGTTTCCCATGCCTTTTAAGTACACAGAAACACCATCAGACAACTTTCTTACACCGTAGTAAGCCATTAACGAAATTAATGTAATCGCCGCAAAGAAATAAGCCGATGATAACGCCGCTCTAAATGATGAACCTGCGACCTTTTGGAACGGGAAACCTTGTGGTACCAGCATGGCACACAACACCACCAGCATCACTAACAATGGTGCCCAAACAAAAGATGCCTTTGCATTTTTATGCGAGAACGGATTTAGTGATTCGTTATTCACGCCAGAGTTAATTCCCGCCTGGCAATCACGCTCGGCTTTTGCCATTGGCCCAAAGTCTAAACCTTTAACGGACACAAGCGGAACGATGAAAATCGCAAGAAATGCGTAGAACTGAAAAGGAATCGCACCGATGAAGGCATCCCAATCGGACATGTTGACATTCAACGCCGTGAACTCTTTCTGAATAAGGCTCATGATGTAAACACCCCATCCAATGAAAGGGATAAGAATAGCAACGGGCGACGAGGTTGAATCAATGATGAATGCTAGCTTCTGTCTAGAAAGTTTCAGTTTATCGAAAAGGGGACGAAAAACAGGGCCAACAATTAAAGGGGTGCCTAAGTCTGAGAAAAATATAACGATTCCACCCAACCATGCTGACAATTGAGCTTGGCATTTATTGCTTACCCACTGAGTCACTCGCTTTGCAAACGCGACGCCACCACCGGACTTTTCCATCAATGCGACAAAGCCACCGATGAATACCAACAGCATGATCACACCAGCGTTATAGCTGTCGGTAAGTTGAGGGACTAGGTAACCTTTCACCATGGTACCAAACGTATCAAGCGGGTTAAGTTCGCTAAACATGCCAGTCAGCATTGCAACACCACTCAGCACACCAGCAAAAAGGCCTATCACCACATTCCTTGTCGCCAATGACAACACCAAAGTAATCACAATGGGGATGAGTGACGTGATATCTGTCTGTTCCATAGGTACACCTTAACCCTAAAATAAAAGAATAAATATAAATAAAATTTGAATATGAATTCACAATCATCATTTGTACAGAACTTTATCCTCTAACTGGATAATTAGTCTTTAAATGCGCTTCAACATAGCCAAATAGACCAATCACCCTGCTTAAATAGCCAAGTTCGAAACGGAAAAAAGCCGAAAGTAGAAACTTTCGGCTTTTGATTATTTATATCGCTATGGTCGTACTACTGAGCTCGTAACTTAGGCCACCTCTTCAGTATTCAGACTATCAATTACAGCTGATTTCATCCCAGAACCAATTCGATTGAACTGGGCTTTCCCAAACACCTGGGCCGTTTTTAGCCACGAAGCACTTACCGTTATGCGTCACTTTATCGCCATTACTCACTTGGCTAACACCGGCTTGCCACGTAATAAATTCAGATGGATCGACAACCACTGGCGGTTCTGTCACAGGTGGTTCAACGGGTGCAGGGTCTACTGGTTCTGGATCGACAGGGGCAGGATCAACAGGCGTTGGATCTGTCACTACCGGTGGCGTTTGCTCTCCAGCAATCAATTTCCAAGGGCCGCCATTGGTAGGGTCATCCCCTTGTGTCCACCATTTCGCTTCATAGGTTGCACCGTTGTGAGTCACTTGGTCACCCGCGTTGTAAACCTTGGTCGCACTCCAACCATTACCACCCGGATCAGTACCAGGATCTACCGGATCCAGCTTATCGACCACTTTCACTTCAGGCCAACTCGCATGAGAACCATAAAAGTTGGTCACACACTTCTCGTAATCGCCAGCCACCAGTGCGGAATATGCCGTTTGGAATCCAACCAACTCACATTCAAATGAGTATCCTTCAGGACGGTCTGCGTAGTATTTCCAGTTGCCATCCCAGTTGGTGTACAACACATCAGTTGCGCCGTTGAGGTTCAAACTTCCATAAGGCGTTTGTTGCCAACAAGTATTGGCTTCATCCGCCTCTACAGGAATTTCATAATGCGCTGCTAACCCTTCCCAGTAACGAATACGGTTAACTGGCTGGCCTTTGTCTTTATTTTGCTCACCACACTCGATACCGCCATTAATCACGTTGATCGTGGTACCAAATCCATAGCCAATTCCTGCATCCAATTCGCGCTGAGAGGGTGTCCAAGTACGGTCAATCACGTGCAGCATTGCTGGTTTAGGTGCTTGAGGAGTAAGGAAGAACCAGATAGCAGAAGCCAAGTTCAACCATGAATCAGCAACCAAGCCTGGATTATTCAATAGCACCGTTGCATCGCCATCGAACATCACTTCTGAGAACGCACCGTAATTAAAGTGGTAAGAAAGCTGTTTAGCACCACGACCGAAGTAGCCCTGCCCCGCGGCACATGGCCAACGTGCATTCTGCCAATCGTTCTGACCACAACCCGTGGTATAACCTTCTTGGCCTTCAGACCAACCCATTTCACGAACATGCACCAGCGCTTGCTGCCATTCTTCTAGATCTAATGGATTATCAGAGGTGTTGTCTATCGCGATGTGACCGCCCGTCTCTTGTGAGAAATGAGCAAAGGCTGTGATGATGGATTTTTTACAGATGGCGTCGGAGTCACGGCCATCGGTGTACTCTCCACAGAAGGCTGGGAATTTGCCAATCGCACGTAAGAAGCGAGTGTAAGTATATTCTGGCGCTGCCATCTGAGTGAGGAAGTCCCATTCAGATTGAGGGAACACGCGCTCTACACGCTTTATGTTTTCAGGATTCGAGGGGGAACCGGGTTCAATCGCTTCAACGATTGTATTCGGGCGAGTTTGAAGGGCCTGTGACCAGATCGCATACATAGGATCGGATGTTTTCGCTTGTTCAGCAGCTTGTAGAGCCGACTTTTCAACAAGGTAACCATTCGGGTTTTGCGGATCAGGTTGAATGTTCAAAGACGCATGACTTTGCGCTGCTAATGTGCAGCCCAGTACTGTCGCCAAATATTTGATTTTTAACATGATGGATTCTCTTATCTGTCCTTAATAAGTCCATCAAAGAGTATGCTTCACATGTGGAATGGCCTAGCTGTAGCTGTGTGAATTTATAAAAAGTGCGAGTGATCTTTTTGATACATGGCTCAGCACAACAAAGCGTCTCATGGTTTCTTGAGCTGATATCTAGTTTCCAACTCATTTGGTTTCTAGTTATTGTTCATTTGATTTCGAGGTATTGCTCATAAGCCTTTAATGTAATGAATCAATATAATCAATCGAAAAGAAAAAAGCCCCGAACTGAGTTCGAGGCTTAAGATCTTAATCAAAGCTGGTTAAATCTCTAAGAGATTATTCCCACTCGATAGTTGCTGGTGGCTTACCAGAAATATCGTAAACAACACGTGAAATGCCGTTAACTTCGTTGATAATACGGTTAGAAACCTTACCTAGGAAGTCGTATGGTAGGTGTGCCCAGTGAGCAGTCATGAAGTCGATAGTTTCTACGGCACGTAGAGATACAACCCAATCGTACTTACGGCCATCGCCCATTACGCCAACTGAACGTACTGGTAGGAATACCGTGAATGCTTGAGATACTTTGTGGTAAAGGTCAGCAGCGTGAAGCTCTTCAATGAAGATCGCATCTGCGCGACGCAGTAGATCACAGTACTCTTTCTTCACTTCGCCAAGTACACGAACACCTAGACCTGGACCTGGGAATGGGTGGCGGTAAAGCATGTTGTATGGAAGACCAAGCTCTAGACCGATCTTACGTACTTCATCTTTAAACAGCTCACGTAGAGGCTCAACAAGGCCCATTTCCATATCATCAGGAAGACCACCAACGTTGTGGTGAGATTTGATTACGTGTGCTTTACCTGTCTTAGATGCAGCAGACTCGATTACGTCTGGGTAGATAGTACCCTGAGCAAGCCATTTAGCATTCTTCAGTTTCTTAGACTCTTCATCGAAGATATCTACGAATACGTGACCAATGATCTTACGCTTAGCTTCTGGTTCAGCTTCGCCTTCAAGAGCATCAAGGAAACGTTGCTCAGCATCTACTTTGATGATGTTTAGGCCAAACTTGTTGCCGAACATCTCCATAACCTGCTCACCTTCGTTTAAACGAAGAAGGCCGTTATCAACAAATACACATGTTAGTTTGTCGCCGATAGCGCGGTGAGCAAGCATCGCAACTACAGATGAATCAACACCACCAGAAAGACCAAGGATAACTTCGTCGTCACCTACTTGTTCTTTAATACGTGCAACTGCATCTTCAATGATTGAAGCTGAAGTCCACAGACCTTCACAACCACATACGTTAAGAACGAAGTTCTCAAGCATTTTCAGGCCGTTTTTAGTGTGTGTTACTTCTGGGTGGAATTGAACACCGAAGTACTTCTTCTCTTCGTTTGCCATTGCAGCGTATGGGCAAGTGTCTGTTTCAGCGATCTTTGTGAAATCAGCTGGAATCTCAACTACTTTGTCGCCGTGGCTCATCCAAACATCTTGAGTAGACTCAAGGTCAGCGAAAAGTGCAGATTCACCAGTTACTTGTACAGCAGCGTAGCCGAACTCGCGTTCAGTAGACGTTGCTACTTTACCGCCAAGTTGCTCAGCCATAGTTTGCATGCCGTAGCAGATACCGAATACAGGAACACCTGAATCAAATACGTACTGAGGTGCACGTGGAGAGTTCTCTTCCGTTACACTTTCAGGGCCACCAGATAGGATGATACCGTCTGGATTGAATTCACGAATATCCGCTTCTTCTACGTCCCAGCTCCAAAGTTCACAGTAAACACCGATCTCACGAATACGACGAGCTACTAGCTGTGTGTATTGAGAACCGAAGTCCAGAATTAGAATACGTTGGTCATGAATATTTTTAGTCATTGTAAGCAGTCTTATTGGCTATGTGATAAAACGGAGGCGAGTTTACTCACCTCTGATTAACTCTTCAAGAAATAAAGCAAACGTTTTCGTTAGATATCTTTAACCACGTGTTTTGAGAAAATCGGACTTTTAACAAAACAGGCGGTAGATATAATACCAATCACAGTAAGTAAGTGTTCAGGAATAGCGTAGGAAAAAAGCCTGAGAACGAGGCAGGATTTTCTGATAAGTAGTTATTCTACAATCAAAAATTCTAACGAAGTTATCGAGGTTTTTAACAAGCTAGGATGACCAGTTATTTACTACGATTGGTATATTAATGTGCCGACTAAATCAGCACATTATTCAAACGTTTGGACGTATTATTAACCTAAACGGTAGTTAGGTGCTTCTTTCGTGATTTGAACATCGTGTACGTGAGATTCTTTCATGCCCGCACCAGAGATACGAACAAACTCAGCTTTAGTACGCATGTCTTCAACAGTTGCAGAACCCGTTAGGCCCATGCTTGAGCGTAGACCGCCCATCTGTTGGTGAACGATCTCTTTTAGACGACCTTTGTATGCGATACGACCTTCAATACCTTCTGGAACAAGCTTGTCTGCAGCGTTGTCAGATTGGAAGTAACGGTCAGAAGAGCCTTGAGACATAGCGCCAAGAGAACCCATACCACGGTAAGACTTGTAAGAACGACCGTTGTAAAGGATAACTTCACCCGGTGCTTCTTCAGTACCCGCGAACATTGAACCAACCATCACACAAGATGCGCCAGCAACGATAGCTTTACAGATATCGCCAGAGAAGCGGATACCGCCATCTGCGATTACTGGAATACCGTATTCGTTTGCAACTTCCGCTGCGTCTGCGATTGCTGTTACTTGAGGAACACCAACACCAGTAACGATACGAGTCGTACAGATTGAACCTGGGCCGATACCAACTTTAACTGCACTAACACCCGCTTCGATAAGAGCACGTGCGCCAGCACCAGTTGCTACGTTACCACCGATGATTTGTAGATCAGGGTATGCAGCGCGAGTTTCGCGGATACGGTTAAGTACGCCTTCAGAGTGACCGTGTGAAGAGTCGATAAGTAGAACGTCTACGCCAGCTTCAACTAGAGCAGCAACACGCTCTTCGTTACCAGCACCAGCACCAACAGCTGCACCTACACGTAGGCTGCCGCGCTCATCTTTACATGCGTTTGGTTTACGTTCTGCTTTGTGGAAATCTTTTGCAGTGATCATTCCAGTCAGTTGGAAGTCATCATTTACAACAAGAACTTTTTCAACACGCGCTTCGTGCATTTTCTCTTGAACTTCTTCACGAGTTGCACCTTCTTTAACAGAAGCAAGGCGAGCTTTAGGCGTCATTACTACATCAACTTTCTTAGAAAGGTCAGTAACAAAGCGAACGTCACGGCCAGTAATGATACCAACCAATTCGTTTGTTTCAGTAACAACAGGGAAACCGGCGAAGCCGTGTTTTTGAGTAAGGGCTACAACATCAGCGATTGTCGCGTCAGGGCTTACAGTTACTGGGTGAGAAACCACACCAGCTTCGTAAATTTTAACCTGGCGAACCATTTCAGCTTGCTGCTCGATTGACATATTCTTATGAATAAAGCCAATACCACCTTCTTGCGCAAGGGCAATTGCTAGGCGTGCTTCCGTAACAGTATCCATCGATGCAGAGATCATTGGGATGTTTAAAGAAATGTTTTTCGTTAACTGAGTGCGAAGATCAGCTGTGTTCGGAAGAACGGTTGAGTGTGCTGGGACGAGTAAAACGTCATCAAAAGTTAAAGCTTCTTTTGCGATTCGTAGCATTTGCAATATCTCACAACAAAGGTGTTAAAAGGAGTAAACCCAACTTTATCGTTTCGCATAATAAAGTGATTTGGATTTGATATTGCAGACGGATTATACGCACGGCGAAATCGCTTGGCTACACATTTTTGTATTTTTAATTTGCATTTACCCCCTTGCTATGTATTATATTGCCGCTATCTTCCATACTCACGCCCTGTGAGATTCCAAGAAAGACCTTCCTTCAAGGAAAGATAGTGCTTCTATGACTAATCCAAACATCTTTACTGTTTCTCGCCTCAACTCAGAGGTTCGTCTCCTATTAGAAAACGAAATGGGAATAGTCTGGCTCGTTGGTGAAATCTCAAACTTCTCTGCACCTGTATCTGGTCACTGGTACCTCACGCTTAAAGACTCTCGCGCTCAAGTTAAGTGCGCCATGTTTCGTGGCAATAACCGCCGTGTCACCTTTAAGCCCCAGAATGGTAATCAAGTTCTAGTCAAAGCTCGCCTGTCTCTTTATGAGCCACGTGGTGATTATCAACTGATCATCGAAAGCATGCAGCCAGAGGGTGACGGTAAGCTTCAGCAAGAGTTTGAAAAACTGAAGATGAACCTTGCCGCAGAAGGCCTGTTTGCTCAATCGAGTAAGCAACCACTTCCTGAACACCCAAAGCGCGTTGGCGTTATCACCTCAAAAACGGGCGCTGCGCTGTTTGATATTCTTGATGTACTGAAAAGACGCGATCCTTCATTGCCTGTTGTGGTTTACCCGACCATGGTTCAAGGCGAAGAGGCGGCAATTCAGATTGCTCAAGCGATTGGACGAGCTAACGAACGCAATGAGTGTGATGTGTTGATCGTGGGCCGTGGTGGCGGCTCACTGGAAGACCTATGGTGCTTCAATAACGAGATCGTAGCTCGCACAATCGCAGCAAGCCAAATCCCGATTATCAGCGCCGTTGGCCACGAAGTGGATGTCACTATCGCTGATTTCGTTGCCGATATGCGTGCCCCAACGCCATCAGCTGCCGCAGAATTGGTTAGCCGTGATAACAGTCATAAAGAACAAGCTTTCGCGTCTAAACGTGCTCGCTTAGTCAGTGCGATTCGTCATGTGTTAATCAAACAGGCGCAATCCACTCAAACGTTGAAATACCGCTTAGAGAAGCAACACCCTAGCTACCAACTTCAAAAGCAGAGTCAGCAGCTTGATGACCTAGATATGCGTTTGCGTCGTGGTATGACTCAATACCTAAAACAGCATGCACAGCGTGTTGAACGTAAACAGCACCAGCTTCAATTGAACTCGCCAGTGAAACGCCTTGGCGAACAGAAACTGCATCTGCAACGTTCAGAGCAAAAGCTATTGGATGCAATGGACAAGACATTACTAACCACTCGCCACCAGCTCGCTATGGCTGCAGAGAAGTTAGAGACCGTTAGTCCACTGGCAACCCTAAAGCGTGGCTACAGCATTACTCATTCAGAATCGAGCAAGACGGTATCATCGATTAACGATGTCGAAGTCGGTGAAGTGATCACCACTCAAGTTGAAGACGGTGTGATTGAGTCGCAAGTGACCACAAGAGTGACTAAGAGCGAGCTTTAAGTTCGACCTAACGTTTCAATCGAGTAGGAGGAGGCCTCACGGCCTCCGTCCTCTCACACCACCGTACAAGC